>JAABRF010000016.1 GCA_011391075.1 Flavobacteriia bacterium
TGCACAGTCAACGCTAGTAAGAGCGTTAAAATTCCATTAAACTTTGTTTTCATTTTAGAATTATTTGAATTAATTAAATGCAAATATCTTAAATGTAAGTTAAAAATCAAAATATTTTCACAAAAAAAACAATAATAATATATTTTAATAAATTCATTAATGTTAATTAATTTCATCATAAATGTTATTTATGTATTAAATGCAAATGTTTTGTATATTTTGCTTTAAAAACGAGTGTTAAATTGCATAAATATTAATTTTAATATTTTTTAAAATGTTTCAAATACTCTTAATTTAAGCAGAAATTAATGATAATTTGACGAAAATATGTGTATAAAATGCCAAAAGAGGTGAATGATTCATCTAAAAACAAGATAAGATCCAAAGAATCGCTTAAGCTATCGTGTCTATACCACCCGAATGTATTGGTATCATACTTATTGATAAATGAACTATCGAGACATCTTGTCTTTCATGCTTATGTAATTATACGCTATATACAATAAAAAAAATCGACTTTTGTGAGGGTTCATCATTTTGATTACTAATGATTTGTTTTGTTTGTAGTTTTTTGAGTAAATATAAGGTTGATGTAAAAAAAAAGAAGTTGTCGTATTTATACGACAACTTCTTTTTTTTATTTAAAAAGAAAAGTTTAAATGGGATTTTGAACCATTAAAGGATTTGCATCAATTTCAGCTTGTGGAATTAAGAAAGTCCATCTTTTATCTCCTGCAGGAACTAGCATTACATTATTGGCAAAAGCACTGTTGTGATTGGCCCCATTTCTGTTTAATGGTAAGTTTAACCTTTTTAAGTCATAAAAACGGAATCCTTCACCCCAAAGTTCAGTTCTTCTTTCCAACATGATTTCATCAATAAGTGCTTGTCCTGTATTGGAAGAAAGAACATAATTTGGATTTCTTGTGATCAACAAATCATACAATGCTTGTTTTGCATTAGTATCATAACCTCCCCAACGTGCATAAGCTTCGGCTTCAATTAAATACATTTCAGCAGCTCTCATCATTACAATATCCATACGACTATCACCAGTAGAAACTGATAAGAATTTTTGACTGGTAAAAGGTTTTTTTGTGAAATTACTTGGTAAAGCCAAAGCGGTGTGTAATCCGGTTGGGTCAAATAATGTTTTTCTAACATCAGTAGCCGGAATAGCTGTATTGTATAAAACACTATTGATTGCTCTTGGATTTGCTCTAATGGCAGAAGAGCTGTAGTTCCTTGATAAATAAGCTCCTAAATTACCAAAATAGTTGGTTTGATCTTCCACAATATGGCTGGCCCACATAAACTCAGAAATAGCATCTAAATTATCTTTAAAACCGGCTTTATAAGTGTCAAAAGTCATTAGGGTATGTCCTGCCCGCGCCAATTGAGCATTGGTAATAGCAGTTTCCCAATTTCCTTGTGTCAAATTAACGCGAGCTTTTAAACCGTAGGCTACTTTTTGATTGATGTGAGATTTATTTACGCGTGAATATCCATTAAGCAATACTATTGCATCATCCAAGTCTTTATTTATTTGTAAGTAAACATCTTGTACACTTGCTCTTGCAATAGGATCAACTGAAGTGTCAATTTTTATTGGGATTCCTAATTGTGTATTGTTTTGGCCAGGTACATATCTTTCTGCATAAGTTTGCACTAAATTAAAGTGAAAATAGGCTCTATATACGAGTGCTTCACCTTTAATGGCATTTTTTAAACTTTGAGAACCTTCAGCAGCATCTATCCCGTTGATGATAACGTTGGCATTGACATTCAGTTTGTAAAACATAGTCCAAATCCCTTTGTTATAAACGCTATTAGCATCTACATTGGGTAACCATTGATAATATGCAGCCCAGTTGTTGGCTACCATTACATGATCTTCTCCCATTTCATCAACTGCTAAAAGCCAAGAACCTAAACCACCTAGTCTTTGATTAGATTCATATCTATTGTATAACGCTCTATGGATTCCATTTAAAGCAGCCATAGCATTATCGGTATTGTTCACTACTACTTCAGAAGAAACAGCATCTGAAGGATAAGTCTCAAGAAAGTCTTTTTTACAAGCGGTAAAAAACACCCCTATTGAGACTGTAATTATGCTTAAAATTAATATTTTTTTCATTTTATACTATTATTTATTATTATTTTATTGTAAGTCAAAGGACTTGAAATTAAAATTTAACATTAATTCCCATAGTAAACAATCTAGAAGCTGTATAAACATTGGATACAGTTCCGTTAAATTCTTGTTGAATATTTAAACCTTGTTTGGCATTAAATGAAAACACGTTTTCTGCGGAAAAATAAACTTGGGCGGAATTAAGGAAAGTCACATCTGTGAAAGATGATGGTAAATTATAACTCAAAGAAATGTTTTTCACATTTAGATAAGAAGCATCCAATAACCATCTACTGGAACCAGCCCCAAAATTTGCTATTTGTCCGGCATCCATTCTGGGTACATTTGTGATGTCTCCAGGTTGTTGCCAACGGTCTAATACATCCACATGTAAAGCTGTTCCATAGGTTCCGGAATGCATGATACTAGCATAGTTACCATCGTAAATTTTTCCACCCATTTGATAAGTCAATAAAAATCCTAGACTTAAATTTTTGTATCTTAATGAGTTAGAAATAGAACCTATCAAATCAGGAATCGCAGTGCCAACATAATTATATTTTGCATTGGCTTGATTTTTGGTGAATTTTTCGTCATTTATGGTTACAATATCAGTACCATTAGCCGTAACAGCAGCTTCAGTAGGGATGTATAAAGCGGCTCCTGTTGCTGGATCAACGCCATACCATTCTCTTAACCAATAGTCATAGATGGAGCGCCCTACCATAAGTTTTTTGGTTCCGGTTATGATTTCAGGTTGAGAAAGTTCGGTAAATTCATTTTTTACAGTAGAAGCATTAAATCCAAGATTCCATTCTAAATTTTCCTTTTTGATAACATCGAAATTTAAACCTAATTCGATACCACTGTTAAACATGGCTCCGATATTTTCAATTCTAGTTTCAACTCCACTACTCAAAGGTAAAGGTACGTTGAATAGCAAATTGTCAGAAATTCTATGGTAATACTCTATAGTACCATTGATTCTATTAAATAAACCAAATTCAAGAGCAACATCTTTATTTACAGAAGTTTCCCAAAATAAATTTGGAGAACTAAGTGAATTTAACAATATTCCAGGTTCAGTTTGGTTATTTACACCGATATCATAAAGTCCTTGATAAGCATAATAATTAATACCCAAATTATTTCCTAACTCTCCATAAGATGCTCTCAATTTTAATAAATCTAGGAACTTAACATCTTTAAGAAAACTTTCTTTTTCCAATCTATAAGCCAAACCTACAGACCAAAAGTCACCCCATCTCTTATCTTCTGAGAATTTAGATGTTCCATCTGTTCTGTATGAACCACTTATATAATATTTATTGTCATAATCATATGACAAACGACTGAAATAGCTTTCACCTGTTTCTCTATCTTCAATTGTATAATTTTCAGTAGTATTTACAAAGTTGATAAGTTCATAGTTACCATCTGCAATTTGTTGTGTTTTATACTGGTAAGTTTCATTATATAAAAACTTATAAGACTCATGTCCCAACAATGCAGATAAATTGTGCTTATCAAATGATTTTGTATAATTCAATAATTGATTCAATCCTAAGGTACTTCGTTTGGTATTAAATCTGGAAGCAGCACCAAGTGGAGCACCATCACCAATTAATTTATTTCTATATTCAGAATTGACATAATCTCTTTGTTCTAAACTTGCATTTAAAGTTAAGTTGAGCCCTGTCAATAATCTGAAATCAACATAAGCTTTTGAATTCAATGCATTTATTTTATCTAAATCTTCATTCCAATCAATTTCAGCAAAAATATGACGTCCATTATTTCCTCCTTGAGGTCTGGCTGCATAGAGGTCGTATTGTTTCTCTCCGTTTGCATCTAATAAATAGCAACCATCTGCATTGTGCATATAAATGCTATAAATAGGAGCCATAGATCTTGAAAATCTAACAGGATTTACAAAAGAACTGGTTTGATCGGAAGTAGCTTGTGACTGATTTCCTTTGGAAGTACTTGCGCCGATGTTAAAACCGGTTTTGAACCATTCCTTTACTTGAAAATTTACATTTGCTCTTCCAGTAAATCTAGTAAAGTCAGATTTGAGTAAATAACCTGATTCATCCAAATAACCTACAGAAACATAATAATCTGATTTATCGGTTGCAGCCGAATAATTCATATCAATATTTTTTCTCATTCCAATTCTCTCTAAAGGACTTGTCCAATCGGTATCATCCACTTTTAAAACAGCACTTTGATTTATCTTACCATCAGTTCCTACGATAGCTGTATTGGCAACATTAAATGGATTTCCCAAAAGGAGACTATATATAGAACTTGATGCTGTTGCATTGGCAGCCGTAACTTGAGCTTCTGTCGCAGTTCCAGGAACCGCAAGAGAATTTCTTCTAGCTTCCCACATCAATTCATAATAATCTCTAGCATCAACTCTATCATATTCTTTGATAGATCTGTCAATAAAGCTATTTGAAATACTCAAGTTAAATTGACCTTCTCCTTTTTTTCCTTTTTTAGTAGTTATAACAACTACTCCATTGGCGGCTTTGTTACCATATAGAGAGGTAGCAGAAGCATCCTTCAAAATGGTTAAACTTTCAATATCATTAGGGTTAATACTGTTGAAACTTCCATTGAATGGAAATCCATCAACTATATATAATGGGTCATTTGATGCACTAACTGATCCAATACCGCGAATACGAATTTCTTGACTAGAACCTGGTTGTCCTCCAGCCATGCTAACTTGAACACCTGCAGTAGATCCTTCAATCGCATTGGTAATGTTGGTTAGAGGTCTTACTTCTAATTCTTTTGCGCTAATTTGACTTGCAGAACCGGTATAATCACTTTTTTTGGCTGTTCCATAGGCAACAACAATGATTTCATCCAGTACATTTTCATCTTCTTGTAAGTTGATGTTGATTGTATTGCTATTTCCTACAGTCATTTTCATAGTTTTCATCCCAATGTAGGAGAAAACCAAGATGTCGCCTGATTTTGCGGCAATTTGATATTTTCCATCAAAATCAGTTTCAGTTCCTGTTGTGGTTCCTTCAATAAGAACACTAACTCCGGGAATTGGTGCATTTCCGTCAGTGACAACACCTGATACTGTTTTTTGTGCAAAAACAAACTGCACTGTCAACGCTAATAGCAGCGTTAAAATTCCATTAAACTTTGTATTCATTTTTATAATTATTTGAATTAATTAATTGCAAATATCATAAATGAAAGTTAAAATACAAAATTTTATAATAAAATTCAAAAGCTTATAAGAAAAAAGGCCGCTTAAAAGCGGCCTTAAAATTTATTTTGGATAAATATTTTTTAATTTATATCCCAAAAAACACGTGATTGTTGAAGATCACCACCAATTGCAACAGATGCTGCTGTATAATTGGTAACATTTAAGGTTTGTTCATTTAAAGGATAAGTATATCTTTTAGGAACAGGTAATCCAGATTCAGCAGCGACATTCATAGTTGGAGCATCATATTTTCTATAAACACACCATCCTTCAAATCCTCTGTTGTACATGGCTAACCAAAATTGTTTTCCAATTTTTTGTTTCCAAGTTCCAGATGCAGTTGCATAAGCTACAGATGAATCGGCAAGGTAAGTTGCAATATCACTTGAATCCACACCCCAATCTTCCATAGAAGCTGTAATAGCATCGGCATAGTGTGTAGCAGCTGTGCCACCTACACTATAACCTCTTTCAACAGCCTCTGCCAATAAAAATTTTAATTCGGCATAATCCATTAAAACACCTCTAAAAGTAGGGTCATGCATTAATTCACCTACATGTGTGTAAGCTGAGAAAGAGTTGTTGTCACCGTAAGGACCACCCACATAGCCACTTGTAAGATTATCATCAAAATAAAATTCTCTTCTTGGATCATTTAAAGTATTCATATAATCAACGATGGTATTAGCAGCAACGAAATCGCTTCTTCCACTTTGAACCAAATCAACCCATAAAGGATTTGTGTTTGGAGTTGAACTCAAATAACCTAAAATGGCATTATCATTATTCGAAGTAAAAATACCGGCTGTAACCGCTTGTTGAACAGCAGTAGATGCAGTAGCACTATTAGCATCAGCCATTCTCATGGCTAGTTTGAATTTAACAGAGTTAGCAAATTTTTTCCATTGGTTTAAATCACCTCCGTAAATCAAATCGGCACCTGTATAATCGTCAACATTTGCAGCAGTAAATTGAGCTATAGCTGCATTGATACGAATTAAAAGGTCAGCATAAATGGCAGCATCATCATCATAAGCAGGAGTAGGGTCAGCTGATCCAATCAATGCTTCTGTATAAGGAATATCTCCAAATGTATCTACCAATTGTTGCCAAGTATAAACTTCCAATACAGAAATCATAGCTTTTTGATTTTCTGTAGTAGCTAATACTTTTGCATCTTTTAAGTCAAATAATACATCTCTGTACATTTCTGACCAATGATTTAAAGGTATATTTCTAGTTACTAAATCATAATTACTTTCATCGATATAGGTAGTTTCAGTCCAATATTGTGAAAACAATCTGAAAATATTCGTATTTACATTGGTGCTTTCCATTTGGTCAAAAAGACTTTTTGTAGCAGATGTAAATAAAGAAGCAGAAGAAACCTGTGTAGGATTGTTTGGGTCTCTGTTCAAATCTTCATATTCTTCGTTGGTATCGCAACTAAAGATGAAGATACTTGTTAATAAAATTAATAATTTTTTCATTGTGTTATTTGTTTTTAGAATTCAACTTTAAGACTTGCTCCAAATTCTTTAACAGATGGATAAGCACCTGATTGGTATCCTTGGATATTACCGGCACCTAAACCTGCTTCAGGATCAGCATAAGGAACATTTTTATGAATAATCCATAAATTTCTTCCGATTAATGATAAAGAAAGATCTTGTAATTTTAATCTTTCTGTGATTTTGTCATTAAAATCGAAAGTAAAGTTTACTTCTCTCAATTTTACGAAAGATGCATCATATACGAAAGCAGCTTGTGGGTTTCTAACATATCCCCAAGGATTTGCATATGTATTGGCAGCACCTCTAACCGTATTAGGACTTGTATTGGAAACGGTGTATGAACCATCTGCATTAAATACAACTGTTCCTTGCACTCCATCAAGTAAAACACCACCACCATTGGCGTTGGAATTTCTTACAGGATTACCCAATTCGTTGTTTCCTGCAGTAAAGTCATATAAACCTGTAGCATAACCATAATAAGTATCCAATGAAAATACATCACCACCTTTTTGGATGTCAATTAAGAATCCAAGGCTCATATTTTTGTATTTTAGTGTGTTTTTTACAGAACCAGTCCAATCAGGATTGATATCACCTATTACATTATTACTTGTAGTAGTAGTGCGATAATATCCAGAAGTACTGATTACTTTATTACCATCACTATCGTATATGAAATCTTTACCTCTCAATACTCCAAAAGCTTCTCCTAATTGAGCTCCAATAGAAACACCACCTTGAACACTAGCTAATTGAATGTATTGAATACCTTCAGCTAAGCGCGTAATTTCACTTTCGTTTTTCGCATAGTTGAATTTCATATCCCAAGAAAATTTATCTGTTTTCAAAGGAGTGATATTCATCATCACTTCAAAACCTTTGTTATCCATATCTGCACCATTTAACCATACTCTTGAAGCTCCAGTAGCTGTAGAAACGTCAATTGGAGTAATCAAATCAATGGTTGATCTTTTGTAATATGAAATATCAAATCCTAAACGATTTTTGAATAATTGTGTTTCAATCCCAACTTCAATATCTTTACTTTTTTCTGATTTTAAATCAGGATTGTTGAGTGTAGTAGGATTACTTGCAGTTGCATTTCCATCAAATGAAGATCCAATACCATAGGTATTAAAGATTTGATAAGGATCCGTATCGTTACCCACTTCTGCATAATTGGCTCTTAATTTTGCAAAGCTCAACCAAGGTTGTTTGATTAAATTTGAAACAATTATACTAGTAGAAACAGATGGATAGTAATATACATTATTATCGGCTGGAAGTGAAGAAGAACGGTCTCTTCTTACTGTACCATCAAGATAGTAAGTACCTTTATAGGCGATACCTGCTTTTGCAAAAATACCATCAACTTTTTTAGTATAGTCAACTTTTGCAATATTATCTGCAGTCAAAGCATTTACACTATTGGATAATGTAAATAAACCTGGAGTAATTAAACCACCATTGGTGTTTTGAGCCAATGAGTTAAATTTATTTAATCTATAATTGAAACCAATTAAACCATCTAAGGTTAAATCATCAGATAAACTATGATTAAAATTACCCATTAAATCAAAGTTTGTTTCAGATAATTTTCTATTTCTCAATACGTAGCTAGAAACATTTGAAGAACCAACTTCAGTTCTTTCTTCTCTAATTTCTGAATAAGCATCAAAAGCATAACGTCCGGTGATATTAAACCACTCAGTAACTTCTTGATTGAGGGTAAAGTTACCCATATAACGGTCGCGGCTATCTGTTTCAAAATTTTTGTAAAGTACCCAATAAACGTTATCGGTATAAATTGGAGCTAAATCTGTGTCAGAATTTACGTTCCATGTATAATTTTTTCTACCGTAATTAAAGAATGCATCTTTTTGTTCTTGAATATCAACGTTTGTTTGAAACCATTGTCTAAATGATTGCATTGGATTGTTGGAATCATAACCGGTTCCATTTCTTCCTTTTCCTTGTGTATTGGTATAAGAGAAGTCAACAGAAGCAGATGTTTTGGCTCCAAATTTTTGAGAACCTGCTAAAGATACTGTATTACGGTCTATTGAGCTATTTGGTAAAATACCTTCTTGAATTTTATTGGTATAACCTAATCTGAAAGAAGTTTCTTCAGTGCTTTTGCCAAATGAAAGTGAATTGGTAGTAGTTAAAGCAGTTTCCCACATTGAGTTTGGATCGTTTTCTGCACCTACCCATGGCGTTTTAATGTGATAGCCTGGTAATTCAGGGAAAATGGCAGTCCATTGGTAAACATTTAAATTGGGATCAAAAGCTGCACCATAAGATGCATCTTCAGTAAATGGTACAACTTGATCATCATAACTATCTCCATCTAAATCGTAAACCAAAAAGTATGGATCATCATAATAAGGACCATAACCTGCTCCATATTTTTTTTGATAAACAGGAAGTGTTTCCATATCGGCTCTTCCAACTGTTACAGAGCTGTTAAAAGTTACACCCAATCCTTTTGAACCTTTTCCTTTCTTGGTAGTAATAATGATTGCACCATTACTTGCTCTAGAACCATAAAGAGCTGTAGCAGCTGCTCCTTTTAATACGTTAACATTGGCAATGTCGTCAGGATTTAAGTCCATCGCAGCATTTCCATAGTCATACCCTCCACGTCCAGAAGTTACATTACCTGAATTTCCTGTTTCATTTAAAACAGGTGTACCATCAATTACAATAAGTGCTTGATTACTAGAAGAAATAGAGTTGTAACCTCTCACAATGATATTCGCAGATCCACCAAATGAACCATATGTTTGAATATCCAAACCGGCAACTTCACCGGCAAGAGCTTCTGCAAAGTTGGTTACTGGAGTATTTGAAATTTCATCTCCTTTTACTTCTTGGGTAGCATAACCTAATGCTTTCTTCTCTTTTTTAATACCCATTGCAGTAATAACCACCTCGTCCAACACATTGGCACCATCCTCTAAAGAAACATCAATAGAGTTAGCTGATCCAACAGTTCTTTCTTCGGTTTTTTTTCCTACATAACTAAACTGAAGTACATCTCCTTGTTTAGCTTGGATGGAATACTTCCCGTCAAAATCGGTTTCTGTCCCAGATTTACTCCCTTTAATAATGACGCTCACTCCTGGAAGTGGTCCACTATCATCAGAAACAGTACCTGAAACTGTTTTTTGTGCAAAAACAAATTGCACAGTCAACGCTAATAGAAGCGTTAAAATTCCATTAAACTTTGTTTTCATTTTTATAATTATTTGAATTAATTAATTGCAAATATCTTAAAGTTAAGTTAATATTCAAAATGTTTTGCGTAAAAAAACATCAAAAAGTTTAAAATAAAGTTAAGAATTGCTGTATTTATTCTTTTAAGATGATGTTTTTATTAATGGTTGCGTAGTTTTTATGGCTTTAATGAATTTATTACTATTAATTAAATTATTGTTTATTTTTAGCCATATTATTGGGGTTTAATGGGTGAATAATGTAATAAAAATGAATTTTTTTTCATATTTCATATTTTTTAGACTTTAAAATGATTTTTTTTTATAGCTTTTTACTTGAGTATAATCGAATTAACCCTAAAAAATCTGATTTAGTTTATGATGGTAGCAATACACTAAGATTTTCAAAAATATTATGAAAGATTGGGTTTTTTGGGGTAATTCCATTTGTAAATAATAACTTATGGAAACTATTCAGTATTACGATTTATAATATTATAGCGCAGTTTTCGCAGATTTTCACAGATTATAATCTATCCTATATAGTTTATGTTGAAAAAAAGGGCATTTTTCTCAATATATACAATACTTTATAAAATAAGTATTATTAGTTACCAATTTTTAGGTTGGATACTTACAACTTTTTAGTTTCTAAAAACGTTGAGTAAAATTAACATAGAGAAAGGAATGATTGAGAGAAAAAGATGATTGGGGTGTTTTTCCTATAAAATATTGGATGTAAAAATCTCCAAAACCGGTTCCCATTTTATATCCCAAACCAAAATTATAGATAAAATCTGTTTGTGTGTTTTGAAGAAAACCCCAATCAGACATCATTGAAATATAGGAAGATTCTGATGTGAGGTAATGATAACCAGTTTTCATAAGGCTGTATTTTTGAGCTGTCAAACTTTTTTCAGGAAAGCCTCTAAATGTTTGGTTGCCACCCAATCTAAAGAGTTCATTTTCAAGTAAGTTTTTTGAAATCAGTAATGCAGTTTGATTTTCTAAACTGATGTAATGTCTTGTGCTTATTCCAAGGTTATAGGTAATTTGGGAATCAATTATAAATTGTTTTTCTTGCTCCCTTTTTCCGTTTAAAAATTTGTTGTTGTATGTTATTTTAAATGGAAATAATTTTGAATTTCCAGGTAAAGTATATGCATAAGTAGCGCCATAAAAAGAAACTGAAAAATCAGAAAGGTTAGGATTTGTAGATGTCGTTATGGTACGGGAAGCATGATGATTCCATTCAAAACCCAGCCGATGGTTTTGTTTGATTAAATAGCCTAAGTTCAGCTGATTTTTGATGTTGAAAAAAGTAGAATCTCTTTTGTACATTTCCATTGAATAATTAAATAAAAATGGCGTATTAAAAATAAAAGGGAAATCGATTTCAGTTTGTAAAGATTGGGATTTTTGCCCGTCGGAAATCCATTTCAATTCCAGATTTTCTCCTTTGTTGAAGGCATTGTGTAAAATTAAATCCAGGTGTCCATTGAGGCGCAAACCGTTTCCGGTTTCTGCATTTGAAAACCCAATGATGCCATCTATCGAATTGCTCTTTTCTTTTTCCAGATATAGATATAAATAGGTGGTATCTTTTGTAAATAAAATTTCGGGTTTTCTGATTTCTGTGACAAAAGGCAGGCTTTGGAGTAGAGAAGATAAATTTTGAATTTGAGATTTGTTAAAAACTTGATTTTCGGTTATTTGCAATTTGTATTTTAAAAAATTTTTGGGGAATTGTTCATAACCTTTTACAATAATTTGATCGATTTGTTGGAGCTTACCTTTGTCAATTTTCAATTGAGCAGTAATTTGATTCTCTTTTTTCAACAAATGAATCAATTTTATTTTCACAAAAGGATAACCCGTATTTTGGAAATATTCGGTGAGTATATTTAAGTAGTCTTTTGATTTCTCAATGGGTAGTATCAATAGATCAATATCTTTACGTGTAGCGTATGTAGGAACTGAATAATTTTGAATTTCAGGATGTTGAATGTAAATAGTTTCAATTTTTGAATTGAGTTTGACAGTTGTTGTATAGCTAGATCCTTTTTTTTGATGCGTCAATAGTGCATCAAAATAACCCAATTCGGCAAGATTTTCTTTTAATTTTTCACATTTGGATTGAAAAACCGTATCATTTTTCAATTGAATGGTATCAGATTGAAATTTTTGAAATAATCTTTCTACGAGTAAATCAGCATGCTGGGTTTCGGATAGAATGTTCCATTGGACCATATTTTGAGCCCAAAAATGCTGGTTGTAAAACAACCCGATAACTGATATGAAAAAGATGTATTTCAAAAAATAGAATTGTATATTTTAACGTTATAAAAGTAAACAAATTGCCTGATGTTATAAGGAGTTTATATAATTTTTGAATTTGATAGATATAATCAATATGTGCAAAAGATTGCAACTATTAAATTTAACAATTACATCTCAGGATTAAATGGCATTTCAAAAAATTATGTAGATTTGCTCCTTATGACAAAAAACGACTTTACCGATTTGAAACAATTTCTGGCTATTCCAAGAAATATAGCTGTTATTCCTCATAAAAATGCGGATGGAGATGCTATAGGATCGGTATTGGCATGTTATCATTATCTCAAAAATCAAGGCCATTATGTACGTGTGGTCAGTCCCAATGATTACCCCGAATTTTTAAAATGGCTTCCAGGATCGCAAGATGTTTTGAGGTTTGATTTACAGAATAAGCAGTCCAAAAGAGTACTCAATAGTGCAGAACTCATTTTTTTGATGGATTTTAATGAAATGGGTAGAGTAGGAGATGATATGCAGCATACGATGGAAACATTGGATACTACTTATGTTATGATTGATCACCATCAACAACCCTCAGCAGTTGCTAAATATCTCTATTCAGATACCTCTATATGTGCTACAGCTCAGATGTTTTATCACTTTTTGGAACAAATAGGTGATGTAAATGCCATTTCTAAAGAAATAGCCACTTGTATGTACACAGGTATTCTCACGGATACCGGTTCTTTTCGATTTCCTAATACATCACCTACTACGCATCGAATCGTAGCCGAATTGATTGAAAAAGGTGCCGATAATGCTCGGATTTACGACAGTGTTTTTGATCAAAATACCTATGGTAGATTACAGTTGTTGGGACAAGCACTCCAAAACTTGGTTGTAATTGAAGAATTTCATACAGCCTATATCACCATTAGTAAGGCAGAAAAATTAAAATTTTATTTTCAAAAAGGTGATACAGAAGGGATTGTCAACTATGCATTGTCTATTAAAGGAATTATATTTGGAGTCATATTTATTGAGGATGAAGAGCAAGAAATGATTAAAATTTCATTTAGATCCAAAGGTAGTTTTTCGGTGAATCAATTTTCGAGAAATCATTTTGAAGGTGGAGGACATGATAATGCGGCAGGTGGTCGATCAAGAGAAAATATGGATCAAACGCTGAAGAGGTTTAAAAGTATTTTACCCGAGTATAAAGAAAAATTAAATGAGTCCTATGTTACAATTTCATAGTTTTTTAAAGTCAGTATTCCAACATACTGCTGTTTGCCTATTTCCTAAGAAGAGAATCAACATGGGAATAAATATTACTCGTTTATCTATTTTCATTTTTGGTTTAATCCTGTTGTTTTCTTGTTCGGAGCCCAAACCACGTAAGCCGATCAATCACACTACAGGAATGGACCAATCTTCCTCTATTGCCTTTAATAAAAGATTATATGAAAGTGAAGCAAGCATGATTCAAAATTTTATGAAAAATGACAGTTTGCACCAATTTATTGATTCACAACATGGTTTTTGGTATGCTTATATCAATAAAGTGAAAAGTGATGTAATACCGGTTAAGGGGAATAGTGTTTCATTACAGTACGATATTTGGGATTTTAATGGTAATGAAATTTATTCAAAAGACGAAATTGGTAATGTTTTATACAAAGTTGATCAAGAAGAAATAATTAAAGGGCTTCAAGAAGGTGTCAAATGGATGCATATAGGGGAAAAAATTATATTTTTGTTGCCTTCACATAAAGCATATGCTTATCATGGTGATGAGAACAAAATTGGGCCAAATATGCCTATTGTTGTAACTGTTGAATTGTTGAATATCCAAAATTAAATTAATATTAATCAACCAATTATGAAAGTAATTCGAGTATTTTTAGTCGTTATAGCTGTGATGGCTTTTCAATCTTGTAAAAGTGCCAAATATCCCAATTTGGAAGATGGGATTTATGCAGAAATTCAAACCAGTAAAGGTAATATCCTCATTCTTTTGGAATACAAAAAAGCACCCTATACAGTTGCTAATTTTGTTTCCTTAACTGAAGGAACCAATCGCAATGTGGATTTAAAATTTAAAGGCAAACGTTTTTATGACGGATTGACCTTCCATCGTATGGTTCCCAATTTTGTCATTCAAGGTGGCGATCCACAAGGCAATGGTAGTGGTGGACCTGGCTATAGATTTGAGGACGAATTTACTAAAGATGAAACAGGAAAATTGGCTTTAACGCACAGTGGAGCTGGAATTTTATCCATGGCCAATTCAGGCAAAGACACCAATGGTAGCCAATTTTTCATCACCCATAACGCGACACCTCATCTCGATGGACGTCATAGTGTTTTTGGAAGAGTTGTAGAAGGTCAAGATGTTGTCAATAAAATTGCGCAAGGTGATGTGATGACCAAAGTAGAAATTATCAGAGTAGGAGAGGAAGCTCAAAAATTTGATGCTGCTGATGTTTTCGAACAACACATCAAGAGTTTCAATGATAAAATGCATAAAATGGAAGAAGAAAAAGAAAAAGCATTAGAAGCCGTAAAAAAGATTGCCGCTGATAAAGCTGCTTATTTTACTGCCAATAAAGCTAAAGCAAAAACATTACCTTCTGGATTGAAAATGTTGATTGTTCAAAGTGGAACTGGTGTAAAGCCAGCTTTAAATTCTGAAGTATGGATGAGTTATGCAGGTTATTTTGAAAATGGAAACTTATTTGATTCCAATTATGAAGAAGTTGCAAAACAATATGCTCAATTTGACCCTAATAGAGCAGAAGCCAATGGATATAGCCCGTTTCCAATGATTTGTAACAATGAAGCCACTCTCATTCCAGGTTTTAAAGAAGGAATGCTCAACCTTAAATATGGTGAAAAAGCTATTCTTTACATCCCTGCCCATTTGGCTTATGGTGAGTCAGGTGCAGGTTCTGTCATACCACCAAATTCCAATTTGATTTTTGAAATAGAATTGGTTGATAAAAAGTAGATTTGTGAATAGGTAATCAGTAGTCTAACTTTATTCTTTGGACTTTGATTATTAGTATATCATCAAATGTTATACATTAAGGTTCAAAAGCCTTTGACCATAATAGAGAAGCCACTTCGTAAGGAGTGGTTTTTTTTTCTCTGAGTAATTGGAGTTGTTTTTTAAGTTCGATTTGAACTTTTTCATTTTGATAAAAACGATCTTTCAAAGCTTGGTTTAAGGTCTCAAACATCCAATATTCTTCTTGATTGTTGCGTTTATCATCAAAAGATTGATTGGATTGGGTCAACAGCACATAACTTTGAATCATATTCCAAATATTTTCAATCCCAGTTTTCTCAATAGCGCTGCAAGTGAGTACTTTGGGTTGCCAGTTGTTTATTTTTTCGGCGTAAAGATGTAAGGCATTTTCATAGTTTTGCTTTGCCAATTGAGCCCATTTTACGTTATCACCATCGGCTTTGTTGATGATGATGGCATCGCACATTTCCATAATACCTCGTTTGATGCCTTGCAATTCATCTCCGGCGCCAGCCAATTGCAGCAAAAGAAAAAAATCTACCATGGAATGAACCGCTGTTTCGCTTTGTCCAACACCTACCGTTTCCACTAGGATAACGTCAAATCCGGCCGCTTCACACAGCAAAATACTCTCTCTTGTTTTTTTGGCAACTCCACCCAAATTGTCACCCGATGCAGAAGGACGAATAAACACATTTGGATTTTGAACCAAAGTTTCCATACGGGTTTTATCTCCCAAAATACTTCCTTTATTGACACTACTGCTGGGATCTACAGCCAACACAGCAACCTTTTTTCCTTCCTGTGTCAAAATATTTCCAAATGCTTCAATAAAAGTACTTTTACCAACTCCGGGAACACCGGTAATGCCGATGCGGATGCTATTTCCGGAATATGGCAAACAAACTTTCACCAATTCCTCTGCCATTTCCTGATGTTTGGGCAAATTGCTTTCTACCAAGGTAATGGCTTTGCTCAAGGTAGGCATATTTCCTGCTGTGATTTTGGAGAAATATTCTTGAATTATGGGGTTTTTTGTCATTTTGTTTAGTTACATAAAATTCTTTGCAATCCAAAAGATTCCTACTCCAATAGCTACCACACCACCCCAAAATCTAAGGTTTTTAAAGACATTGTGGTTGTGCTGATTTGGGTTTAATTTATGAAAATTTCCAATAATTAAAGAAAAAAGAACCATAGCCGACACTGTTCCAATAGCGAAACCTATCAAATATTGACCGGTTTGCCATTTACTCTGAAAAGCAAGAGCAGGAAGCATTAAAAGAAAATGTGAAATTCCGGCAAAACCATGAACAATTCCAACACTGGTTGCGGTCCATAAGTTTTGATCTTTTTTCAAAGGTTGATGATGCGTATGGTTGTGATTTTCGTCTTGATGGGTATGTATATGCACAAAATCTTGAGGTCCGCTGGTATGAATATGTGGGTGAATATGATGTTTATCGTGATCGGATTTCATGCGGTAAAAAGCCCAAATCCCTAGCCCAATTAAAATAACGCCTACGATTTGCTCACTATATTTGGAAATGGAATCAACAGGTATATAATCTTTGAAAAGAAAGAACAAAAATCCAATGAGTAACATACCTACCAAATGTCCTATTCCCCATACTGCCCCAATTTGCCAGTGATTCTTTTTACTGTCAAAGACTAATGGTGTTACTGCGGCCAAATGGTCGGGACCTGTCCACACATGTAGCATGGATGCTATAATTCCCATGATGATGGGTATGTTTACTCCGGTAAATTCGTGTAGCGAAAGCATATTCGTTCTTAGTTCAGATTTCTAATTTCTAATTTCAAAACTATCTATCGAGATTGTGCCTTTTTCAACCACTCATACCAATCTGTCATACCAGCTCCGGTTGTAGCCGAGACTTCAAAGAAAATCAGATTGGGATTGACTCTACTGGCGTATTCTTTGGCTTTTTCAACTTTGAAGTTGACATAAGGCAATAAATCAATCTTGTTGATGATGCAAACCTGAGATCCTGCAAACATGTCGGGATATTTGATTGGTTTGTCATCTCCTTCGGTTGTGCTGATTACTACAACTCGGGTATTTTCTCCTAAATCAAATAAGGCGGGACAAACCAGATTTCCTACATTTTCAATGATTAAAACCGAGTCATTTTTGACATCCAGTTTTTTTACAGCATCATATATCATATCACTTTCTAGATGACAACCGGTGCCGGTATTGATTTGGATGACCGGTATTTGAACTGCATTTATTCTATCTGCATCGTTAAAAGTTTGTTGATCTCCTTCTATGACAAAGAAGTCTAGCTGCGATTTCATATCGGTTAAAGTGCGTTCTAGGAAAGTGGTTTTTCCGGATCCCGGCGAACTCACCAAGTTGAGGGTAAAGATATTTTTAGCTTCAAAATAACCTCTGTTTCTAGCGGCACCTACGTCGTTGAATTGTAGAATGTTTTTTTCTACATCAATGGTGTGTTGTTGGTCATGCGAATGTCCATGTGAATGATCATGTGAATGCCCGTGATCATGGTGATGAATGTGGACAAAATCATGATGCGTATGTTCATGTGGATGGGCGTGATCCTGAAAATCATGTGTATGCGCATGTCCGTGTTCATGCGTATGGGGAAAATCATGTTCGTGTGCATGTGTATGCCGATGTACATGTTCTACGCCATCATGCGTATGAGGATGCTCATGATCATGTTCATGCGGATGCGCATGATGATTGGATTGATTGTGGGCATGTTCGCCCGGTTTTTGAATGGAGACGGTATTGCCCGTTCCGCAGCCACAGGTTCCACACATAGTAAAATTAAAAATTAAAAATTAGAAATTAGTGCTTCGACAAGCTCAGCAACCTCATTGTAAATTAGAAATTAGAAATTAGTGCTTCGACAAGCTCAGCAACCTCATTGTAAATTAGAAATTAGATTCTGACAGCTATCGGAATTAAAATTAGTGCTTTGACACTTCGACTAACTCACTTCGACAGGCTCAGTGCATCGCAGTGCAGACAAGCTCAGCAACCTATATAGTGCTTTTCAGCGTTCTAAATCTCTTTTTTGGAAACAAAGCATGCTCTATCTCTATTTTGAAATTGATTTCAAAAATAAAAATAAAAAAATGAATTTGTGTAATAAATGTTATGTTTCTTTAAAAAGTTGTTACAATGTTGTAAAAGTCTTGTTTGAAATAACGAAAAGCATTGTCTAAATTTTTCTGAGCAACTTGGGTTAGTCCTATGTTTAAGTCAAAAGCAATTCCAGATATACCTATCATATAGCATTCAGGATTTACATCATAAATAGTTTTTGCTAAATGTAATACTGATGCAGGGTTTAATTCGTGAGAGGTATAAGAATTTACATCTTTAGGATACAGTTTTTCAAAATTAAATCCATTGGGATGTTGGACCATATCGGCATCGACAAATAATATGGTATTGTAACGAGCAATCAATTCGGCATCTTCCACTTGTAATTGGTAACGGTATTCCAAATCGATATTTTCTAATAGTAATGATTCAATAGCATCCAAAAATGCCCATCCCAACCCATCATCTTGACGACCGGAATTGCCTATCCCAATAATTAAAGTTTCATGGTTCATGTTTCTAGTTCATTAGTGAATTAGCATCCCGATAGCTATCGGGACACATTAGCACATCAGCACATCACTTAATTTATTTTACTTTATAATCCAAAATTTCACCCTTTGAATCATACAAAGTCATTTCCATTGGCATTTGACCCATGGCGTGTGTAGCGCAACTCAAGCAAGGATCGTACGCTCTGATGGCTACTTCTACTTGATTGAGCATGCCTTCGGTAATTTCAGGTCTGCCATCCATGACATTGTTGGCAACCCAACGTACCGCTTGATTCATAGGTTCGTTGTTGTGGGTTGTGGAAACGATCAAATTGCAATGAGTAATTCGATCTTTGTCGTCCACTTCATATTCGTGAATCAAAGTACCTCGTGGCGCTTCAATAATACCTACACCTCTGTTTCTTCGGGTTCCTTTTCGGATCAAATCATTACTCATTAAATCGTGGTCATGTAATAAATTGCGCATCATTTCGGCACAATACAAAACTTCGATCAAACGTGCCCAATGGGTGTACATCGTCATATTATTTGTTTTGCCTTGCGTTGCAGCTTTAAAATCCTGACGTTCTTTTTCTGCCAAAGGTGTTTCTATGCCATCGCAAACATTAAGTCGAGCCAATGGACCTACTCGATTCCAACCTTTTTCTCTACCCAAATGTTTTAAGTATGGAAATTTGAGATAAGACCAACGTTCGACGCTTTCATAGAAATAATCGGCGTAATCATCGTTGTTGATGTCGTCTAATGTGATATTGCCTTCTGCATCGGTAGCTCTTAAAAATCCATCATAAAGTTCCAAAAATCCGGTTTTCTTATTGACCAAACCCAAATGTCCTGATGGGTAAGCAGCAAAAGAATCCATGAAAACTTTGTTGTTTTCGTGATATGCTTTCATAAATTGAATGATTTCCAAAGACCATTCTATCATGGTATTGATATCGGGAATGTCTTTACCATCCAAAAAATAGGAAATCTCCTTGGCACTGATGTGTTTGTGAACTCCACCAGGAGAAGCCGAGATTCCGTGAATTTTCTTACCGGTAATCAATTTGATGATTTCCTGACCAAATTTACGCATCAAAATCCCTTTTTTGGCAATTTCGGGATATTCCATAGCTACCCCAACCACATTGCGTTTCAATGGATCGGCGTCGTATCCAAATAATAAATCGGGTGCTGCCAAATAGAAAAAGTGCAAAGCATGGGATTGAAATACTTGTCCGAAATGTAAAAGTTTTCTGATTTTTTGTGCAGGAACCGATAAATCTTCCGGGTTTAAACCAACGATTTGATCAATGGCTTTGGCAGCAGCCAAATGGTGACTCACCGGGCAAATGCCGCAAAGGCGCTGAACCATAACAGGTGCTTCCCAATAGGGGTGACCTTGTATAAAGCGTTCAAAACCTCTGAATTCCACAATATGGAAAAAAGCGTCTTTTACTTTATTATTGTCGTCTAAATGGATGGTAACTTTGCCGTGTCCTTCCACGCGGGTTACAGGATCTATGACTATTTTTTGTGACATCTTAATAATTTTTTAGGAAAATTATAAATTCCAATTTTTCAAAATTCCAAATTCCAAACATTTTCTTTGAAATTAAATTTTTGGGATTTGGAAATTGTTTTTTGGAATTTTTTTAATCGTATTTAAATTCATCATGTGCAATGGAAAATTCTTCTCCTAATAAGATACTCTTTACTACTTTCCAAATGTGTTGCGCATTGGGCGGACAACCCGGAATGTAATAATCAATTTTCACGATTTCATTACACGGATATACATTGTTCAATAATTTGGGAATGTCTGGATGACCCGGAATGATATTGGCTCCCAATTCGCTGGTTGTACTGTTGAGATATGCTTCTTCCAAACATTCTTCCAAGGGTACAAAATTTCGCATGGCGGGAATTCCACCCATAATGGCACATTCTCCAAAGCTGATCAATATGTCACATTTTTTACGGAATTCTTTCAATACGTGAATGTTTTCTGAATTGGCGCAACCGCCTTCTATCAAACCTACGTGACATTGTTTGCTAAAATTCTTAATATCTGTCAATGGTGATTTGTTAAACTCTACTACTTCCAACATGTCTAGTATTTCCAAATCGATATCGAGTAAAGACATATGGCATCCGAAACATCCTGCTAAAGAAGTCGTTGCCACGATAAATTTTTCATTAGGTTCTTTAAATACTCCGGGACCTTGAATCACTGGTGATTTTTGTTTGCCGAATATGTCGTATTTTCTCTCTCCAAAAGGCTCTTCTTGAATCATACCTTTGATGAGGATTGCGCCAACCGGACACAAGTTCATGGCTTTCATGGCTTCGCTTTCGGTCAATTTTTCCTCTTGCTCGTAATCAATTTGTACATGGGTTTTGACACCTCTGTTGACAAATGAAAAGACACTTTGACCATCTTTTGTTTTGACTTGTTCGACGCAACGTTTGCACAAAATACATCTGTTGGATTCCATAATCATCCTTTTGGGATTGAAATCCACTAGTTTATTGCTAAACACATGTGAATAACGGGTAACGGTTATACCCATATCATAACCCAAATTTTGCATGTCGCATTTACCACTTTTCTCACATGAAGGGCAAAAGTGATTGCCTTCTGCATACAGCATTTCGATGATGGCTTTGCGGTTATCCAACAATTCGGGTGTATTGATTTCGATTTCCATTCCGTCGGTTACTTTGGTTGTACAACCCGTAGTTTGTCGGCCATTGAGATTGACTGTACAAATACGGCAAGTAGCCAATGGGTGCATATCTCTAAAGTAACACAAGGTTGGAATAAATATTCCATTTTCTTTGGCAACATCAACGAGATTTCTCCCTTCAAATGTTTTGATGTTTTTGCCATCTATGTTGATGGTGATGGGCTTATTCATAATTGGCATTTATTTCTTTGATGATACGGTCGTATTCGGCAGTGGCATTTGCCATATTGAAAGCCGGATTGTAATCGGAGTTTTCCTCCAAAGCTTTGTCAAAAACATCGGGGAATTTGGCAATGGCTTGCAATAGTGAGTTGTTGGACATTTGTCCTAAGCCACATCTGCTCGAAGTACGAATGATGTTACTCCATGATTTGATATCTTCCAAATCATACTTTTCTCCATGACCGTTGATGATTTTTTGAAGTTTTTTGTTGAGTAAAAAATTACCGGTACGGCAAGGTACACATATACCGCAAGATTCGGCAACAAAAAAGTCGGAGAATGATTTGATGATATGTAAAATGTCGCGGGTTTCATTGAAAATCATCACCGATCCACCACAAGTAATGTCTTCACCACTGATGACTCGGTCGTATTCGTTATCGGCTAAGAAGTCTCTAGATTTTCTTGGACTGGAACGCAAAGTTTTGCTTTCATTGGGCGAAATAGACAAACAATCTCCAGATGGACCACTGAATTGAACAATTTTAGGTTTTTCAACACCGGTTAATTTTAAGAATTCGCTGAATTTCATGCCCCATTCTATTTCATAAATACCTTTGTTGGGACAATCTCCGGATACACTCAATATTTTGGTTCCGGGAGTTTTGGTTGTCCCCAGTTTCAACCAATTTTCCACACCCATTTCAAAAATGCGTGGCACAGTAGCCAAAGTCTCTACATTATTTACAACGGTTGGTTTGCCTTTGTAGCCTTTTTGAACAGGAAAATATTCTTTAGTTCCGGGTTCGCCGCGTTTGCCTTCCATAGAATTTAACATGGCAGTTTCTTCTCCACATACATAAGCTCCGGCCCCAAGATGAACATAAATATCAAAATCAAACGGCTGCATAGCAGGAATGTTTTTTCCTAAATAACCCTGAGCGCGATATTTATCTAATAAGTTTTCTAAATCTTCTTTGAGATACATGTATTCGGCTCTCAAATAAATGGCACCTTGACTAGCTCCTACGGCATAGGCTGCAAAAATCATCCCTTCGATAACGAGTTCAGGATGCTCTTGTAAGAGCACGCGATCCTTAAATGTTCCGGGTTCACCTTCATCGGCATTACAAACGATGTATTTGATATCGGATTCGTATTGACGACAAAACTGCCACTTTAATCCTGTAGGAAAGAATGCACCTCCACGTCCGGCTAATTTGGATTGTTTGACCATGTCAATAATCTGGTCGGGTGGGTATTCTTCCAATTTTTTTAAAGCTGTAAACCGGGAATAAGGCTTGAAAAATACAGTTCGTTCAGCTGAAGGTGTATATTGAATCTTGCTTTTGGGAATGTCACAAATTTCAGAAGGATTCTTTCCTGATTTGATTTGATTGATGATGTCAAACACTTTTTGGCGGTTGAGATGCGTAAAAGGTTTGAAATTAATCAAACAAGACGGCTCTTGATCACTGAGTCCTATACAAGGAGTATCAAATAAACCAAACATTTTATCAGGCGTAACTTTCCCCATGCCGACCCCTATGGCGTCTTCAAAAGCTTGCCTGATTTCATCCCTTCCTGAATATTCGGAAACAATGGAACTGTTGAGATAAATGGTGTATTTCCCTACATCCTTGAAATGATAGAAATGATAAAAACTGATCACACCTTCCAATTCTGTTTTGGAGATATCAAAAACTTGTGAAATTTTTGTAATATCCTCAGGTTCAATACATCTTTTTTTTCTTTGAATGTCCCATAGTACAGACATCAAATGACTTCGATCGGGAATCTTAGATTGCAACATAATACAGTCTATTTGAATTATGTAACAAATGTAGCAATTAATAAATCTAGATTGAGATGATTTATATCATGTTTTAAATTATTTATTCAATATTTTTTCAGCTTATACGGGGTTAATATTTGTATAATGTGTAAGAATAAATAATATTCAATGTTTTTAATTAAAAATATTAACAAAATTATTTTAGAGCTTTCTGCTATATTAGCTATATGTAATTGGAAAATGAAAATTCAAATAGCAGCGTATTTTTTATGAATTTTAACCAGTTTTCAACAGTTTTTATAAATAAATGAAAATATTTTAAAATAATTGGCTCTTTTTCATCCTATTTGCCCCCATTTTTTTAACAGAAATAAAGCAATAATTGTTTCTTTTCAAGGCTCCTTTTTGAAAATATATTAAAACTATTTCGATTTCTTTTTTAAGATACTTTAATTTTCCTCTTTTTTATTAAAATGAAGGATCAAAAAAACTTCTTATACCTATGATTTTTGTCATAAATTGTTTCAATAAAACGTGATACTTTTGTTACATATTTAGAGCGAGATTTGATAAAGTCGCAAAATAATCTTCCAAAAGGTTTTGTTTTTTATCAATTGTTTAAAAAATACTCAAATCTCAACCTGTAGAAATGATGGAATGTAGAAGAGCTTTGCTTCCGCAAATATTCAAAATGAACGAGCATTTCTGCCAGTACAAACTTTAGAATCTAGATCAAAACTATAAACTACAAATACATGAAATTCAATCCCGAAAACTATAGAATTCCCGATATCCCGATGCAACCCTTTATTGATGCATCCGAGATTTGGGACATCATTGAAAAAACTGACTCTACTCCTGAAAAAGTATCCGAAATCATTCAAAAATCGCTTTCCAAACAAAGATTGAGTATGGACGAAGTGGCTATTTTGGTCAATGCCACAGATGAAGTTTCCATTCAAGCGATTAAAGAAGGAGCTAAAACACTTAAAAATCAAGTGTATGGCAATAGAATCGTATTGTTTGCACCTCTTTATATTGGCAATAAGTGTCAAAACAACTGTTCTTATTGCGGTTTTAGAGTAACCAATAAAGATGCCGAACGCAAAACCCTAGATGATGCTGAAATCATCAAAGAAATTGAGGCTTTGGAAGAAAATGGACAAAAAAGATTGGTGTTGGTCTATGGCGAACACAACGATTACAGTCCTGAATACATCGCACATACTGTCAAGATAGCCTACAGTGTCAAAAAAGATAAAGGCGAAATTAGACGGGTCAATATCAATGCTGCTCCTATGGACATTGAAGGTTTCAAAGTGGTCAAAGAGGCCGGTATTGGAACCTATCAGATTTTTCAAGAGACTTATCATCCGGAAGCTTATAAATTGTATCATTTGGGAGGTAAAAAAGCCAATTTTGAAAACCGATTGACATCATTGGATCGGGCGCAAGAAGCCGGATTGGACGATGTGGGTATTGGCGTTTTATTTGGTTTGTACGATTGGCGTTATGAAGTCTTGGCTTTGATACGCCACACCAACCATTTGGAAGCATGTTACAACGTAGGACCTCACACCATTTCATTTCCCAGAATCAAAGATGCTTCTAGTTTGAGTGTAGGTTCCAAATACTTTGTATCGGATGCTGATTTTACCAAGTTGGTAGCCATTTTGAGATTGGCTGTTCCTTATACGGGTATGATTTTAACCGCTCGCGAACCTGCCGAATTGAGAGATGAAATCATTCAATATGGCGTTTCCCAAATCGATGGCGGTACCAAAATCGAAATCGGGTCTTATGCCAAAACGTTAAACGAAGCGCAAAACCTCAACCGTGGACAGTTTAAAATCAACGACGAACGTTCTTTGAATGAAATCATCAACGAGTTGCTGGACAAAGACATGATTCCTTCGTTTTGTACAGCTTGTTACCGATTGGGTCGTACCGGCGAACATTTCATGGAGTTTTCAGTTCCCGGATTCATTAAAAAGTACTGTACACCCAATGCTACATTGACATTGGCAGAATATTTAACCGATTATGCAGATGCTGAAACAGCTGTCAAAGGTTGGAAGTTAATCGATAAAACCATTGGTGAAATGGACAACGAAAATCTAAAAAAATCCCTCATCGATAGAGTAGAACGCGTAAAAGCAGGCGAACGGGATTTGAATTATTGAGTTTAATTTTAATTTCTAATCACCCTGAGCGCAGTCGAAGGGCTAATTTCTAACTTCTAATGAGTAAAGGTAAAGACAACAAACCGCACCTAGGAATATTTGGCAGACGAAACGTAGGCAAGAGTTCGTTTATCAATGCCTTAACCGGAATGAACCTAGCCATTGTGTCAGATATTCCCGGTACCACTACCGATCCGGTCAGGAAATCAATGGAGATTTTTGGAATAGGTCCGGCTATTTTAGTCGATACTGCCGGTATTGATGACATAGGCGAATTAGGTGAAAAAAGAGTAGAAAAATCCCTTCAAGTCATTACCCATATCGATGCCGCTATTTTATTGATTACGGAAAATACCTTCGGACTTTTTGAACAAATGCTCCTCAAAGAGTTTAAAGCCTATGATGTCCCTTTTTGCATCATCCACAACAAAGAAGATCTCGAAAGTTTAACCGATTTCACCCAAAATCAAATCCTACAACTCACCGGTGTGACTACCGAAACTTGTAGTGTCAAAACTTCATTTCACATAGCCGAAGTCATCGAACTTCTGAAACGTACCATTCCCGAAACTTCTTATCAAAAAACGACTTTACTAGGCGACCTCATTAAAAAAGACGATATCGTCATGCTCATCACTCCGGTAGATTCGGAAGCACCCGATGGCAGAATGATTTTGCCGCAAGCCATGGCCATCAGAGATGTATTGGACAATGATGCAGTCAACATCGTATTGAAGGAAACCGAAGTGGAAGCTTTCTTTGCCAAAACCAATTTGAAACCTCAATTGGTCGTAACCGACAGTCAGGCTTTTGAATTTGTCAGTAGAATCATTCCCGCATCCATTCCCTTGACAGGTTTTAGTGTGTTGTATGCACACATGCGCGGACCTTTTGAAGACTATATTAAAGGAGCCCAAAAATTATCTCATTTAGAAGATGGAGATAGAATCCTCATCTTGGAATCATGCGTACACCAAGTGAGTTGCGAAGACATCGGAAGGTTTAAAATCCCCAATTGGGTACGAAAATTCAGTGGTAAAAACTTGGAATTTGACGTAGCACCCGGTTTGACCGAAATCCAAAGACCCATCACAGATTACCAATTGGTCATTCAATGTGGTGGCTGTATGATTACTCGAAAACAAGTATTCAGTCGTTTAAAACCTGCCTTGGATGCCGGTATTCCCGTAACCAATTACGGAATCGCCATCGCTTATATGAACGGGATTTTGGATAGAGCCGTTCAACCCTTTTTAAAGAATTTCTAATTTCTAATTTCTAATTTCCAACCTTGACAACTCTAACCGAAATACTGAAAAAATCATTTTTAGACAAACAAGACATCTTGACCCTTTTGCAAACAACTGGTGAAGATCAATTGGCTTTGTTTAGAAAGTCTAGAGAAATTACTGATTTTCAAATTGGTAATAAAGTATATTTAAGGGGTTTGATTGAATATTCTAATGTATGTGCCAAAGATTGTCTGTATTGCGGAATTAGAAAATCAAATCGCAAGCAAGCGCGTTACGTATTGTCTGATGAGGAAGTAATCGCTTGTGCCCAACACGCTTTGGACAACCATTACGGAAGTATCGTGATTCAAGCCGGAGAAAGAAGTGATGCAATTTTTACTTCCAAGATTACGGCTATCCTCAAAGAAATCAAAAAGATGAGCAATGGCACCCTAGGTGTTACTCTTTCCTTAGGCGAACAAAAATTGGAAACCTATCAAGAATGGTTTGAAGCCGGAGCGCATCGCTATTTGTTGCGCATTGAATCTTCCAATCCCAAGATGTTTGCTAAAATTCATCCCCACAACGAACTCCATAGTTTTGAACGTCGTCTGAAAGCTTTACATGATTTGAGAAAAGCAGGTTTTCAATTGGGAACCGGTGTGATGATTGGGCTTCCTTTTCAAACGTTGGATCAAATGGCTGATGACTTGCTTTTTTTAAGAAACCTGAAGGTAGATATGGTAGGTATGGGACCTTATATCGAACATCAAGATACACCTCTCTACGAAGCCAGTGATTTTTTACTGCCTCGAAGTGAAAGATTGGACTTGGCTTTCAAAATGATTGCCATCTTACGCTTGATGATGCCCGAAATCAACATTGCAGCAGCTACCGCTTTACAAGCCATAGACCCCATGGGCAGAGAAAAAGCCATCAAATACGGCGCAAACATCATCATGCCCAATATCACGCCTACTGTTTTCAGAAATCAGTACAAGCTGTATGAAGACAAACCCTGTACAGATGAAAGTCCTGTGGAATGTACCTCTTGTTTGGAAGCCCGCATCAGCATGATCGGGAGTGAAATAGGGTATGACGAATGGGGCGATTCCAAATATTTTTTAAAACAAAATCAAATGAAGCAACCCACCGCTTCAACATTATAATAAACTTAATCCAACTCAAAATGGCAAAAATTAAATCAGTAGAAGATTTGAAAAAAATCAAAGAGCGTATTGAACAAGCCAATCAAAAATTGATTGAGAACAATAACCATCAAAAATTAGTCGAGATTAAAGTGGCTATGGCTACCTGTGGCATTGCATCGGGAGCGAGACCGGTGATGGATTTTTTGATTGCTGAATTACCCAAACGCAATATCGTAGCCAGAGTAAAACAAACCGGCTGTATGGGATATTGTTATGCCGAACCTACATTAGAAATTACCATGCCTGATGAAAAACCGGTTGTTTTTGGTTATGTTGACCTCAAAAAAGCCGACGAAATCATCGAGAGATTTATCAAAAGAGGGGAATTGGTCGATGGTATTATTCCTATTAATTATGAATTGGCAACCTAAACAGTTGACATTGAAAAGCATTCTATTATAACTCAAAATATTTCCAAAATGAGTCCTAAATTTAAAAAAAGTATATTGGTTTGCAACGGAAGTTCTTGTTTGCAAGCTTCTAAAGTGAATTTAATTGCAGAATTTCAAGCCAAATTGAAAGAATACAATCTTGATAATGAGATTCAAGTGGTTCAATCGGTTTGCTTCAATAAATGCACACTCGGTCCCAATATCATCATCCAACCGGAAAACGTTGAATACTCCACCGTTACCAAAGAGGATATCGATGACATCATCATCATCCATTTGTTGAATAACAAAATTGTGGAACGTTTGGTTTACAACCAAGTGTATGAAAACAGCGGTTCTACTAAAAAACAATACCGTATTGCACTGCGCAATTGCGGATTCATCAATCCTGAAGTTATTGATGATTACATCGAAAAAGATGGTTATGCGGCTTTGGCAAAATGTCTTACCGAATTTACCCCACAAGAAGTAACCCAACAAATTATCAAAAGTGGTTTGCGCGGTAGAGGTGGAGGTGGTTTCCCAACCGGTGTAAAATGGGATATTACCAGCAAAAGTGTAGCCGATCAAAAGTACGTGGTTTGTAATGCCGACGAAGGTGACCCGGGAGCTTTTATGGATCGTTCGGTTTTGGAAGGTGATCCACATTCCATTATAGAAGCTATGGCTATATGCGGCTATTGCATCGGTGCCGATAAAGGTATCGTATACATCAGGGCTGAATATCCATTGGCCATCAAGCGTTTGAAAATTGCACTCGATCAAGCCAAAGAATATGGTTTGTTGGGCGAAAAACTATTTGGAACCAATTTCAATTTTGAAATTGATATCAAATATGGAGCAGGTGCCTTTGTCTGCGGAGAAGAAACCGCTTTGATTCATTCGATGGAAGGATTGCGTGGCGAACCCACTTTGAAACCTCCATTTCCCAGTGTATCCGGATATTTGGAAAAACCAACCAACGTCAACAACGTGGAAACTTTTGCCAATATTCCTGCCATCATCAACAAAGGAGCCGATTGGTTTGCCAGCATCGGAACGGAAAAATCCAAAGGAACGAAAGTATTTGCTTTGGCAGGAAAAATCAACAATGTAGGTTTGATTGAAGTTCCAATGGGAACAACTTTAAGAGAAGTCATCTACGATATAGGCGGTGGCATCAGAGATGGTAAAAAATTCAAAGCAGTTCAAACAGGTGGTCCTTCGGGAGGTTGTTTGACTGAAAAACATTTGGATTTACCGATTGATTTTGATTCCTTATCGGCAGCCGGTTCTATGATGGGATCTGGAGGTATGATCGTGATGGATGAAGACGATTGTATGGTATCTATGGCTCGATTCTATTTGGAATTTACCGTAGAAGAATCTTGTGGTAAATGTGCTCCTTGTAGAATAGGCAACAAGCGTTTGCATGAAATGTTGACCAAATTATGCGATGATAAAGGTACTTTGGAAGATTTGGATTTGTTGCGCAATTTGAGTAATGTAGTCAAAGACACTTCTTTGTGCGGTTTGGGTCAAACGTCTCCCAATCCAATTTTATCTACCATGCAAAACTTTTACGATGAATACCATGCCCACGTGGTAGATCACAAATGTCCTAGTGGCCAATGTAAATCCTTTATGCGTTATTACATCAGTGAGCAAAATTGCATCGGCTGTGTGGTATGTGCTCGTAATTGTCCCGTTAATGCCATTTCGGGTGAGAAAAAACAATTGCACGTCATTGACCAAGAGATTTGCATCAAATGCGGCATTTGCATGGACAAATGTAAGTTTGACGCCATTACCTTAAATTAATTTCTAAAAAAATCAGGATTATGGATACCATAAATATAACGATAGACAATAAAAATTTCCAAGTTCCCAAAGGCTCCAGTATCTTGGATGCAGCCAAAAGTGTGGGAATCAATATACCTACCTTGTGCTACATGCACTTGCACGATTTGAATACCACCCACAAACCTACAGGTTGTCGCATCTGCGTGGTAGAAGTGGAAGGTCGCAAAAATTTGGTTCCGGCTTGTGCCACCGAATGTTTGCCAGGTATGGTTATTAAAAACCAAACGGTTAGAGTGCTCAACAGTAGAAAAACTGTATTGGAATTGATCTTAAGTGATCACCCTGCCGACTGTCTGACTTGTCCCAAAAATGGAGATTGCGATTTGCAAAGCATGGCTCAAAAAATGGGAATCAGACATTTACATTACCAAGGAGAACAATCTACCTATATCAAAGACCGTTCACCTGCCATTAAACGCGATATGGACAAATGTATAGGATGCAGAAGATGTTTGACCATGTGTAACGAAGTCCAAACTGTAGGCGCTTTATCGGCTATTAACCGAGGATTTATGTCGGTAATGGCTCCGCCATTCCAAATGAACTTGGAAGACAGTGTATGTACCTATTGCGGTCAATGTGTGGCCGTATGTCCTACTGCTGCTTTAACTGAAATCGACCATACAGCCAAAGTTATCAGATTGCTGGCAGACCCAACCAAAACCGTAGTCGTTCAAACCGCTCCGGCTGTGAGAGCTGCCTTGGGTGAAGAGTTTGGATATGCACCGGGAACATTGGTCACCGGAAAAATGACCGCTGCTTTAAAAGATTTGGGATTTGATTACGTATTTGATACCGATTTTGCAGCCGATTTGACCATCATGGAAGAAGGAACCGAATTGTTGGATCGTTTGACCCGACATTTGAATGGAGACCCAACGGTCAAATTACCTTTGTTGACATCTTGTTGTCCGGGTTGGGTGAATTTCTTCGAACATCAATTTCCCGACATGAAGGACATACCATCAACGGCACGTTCTCCCCAACAAATGTTTGGAGCAATAGCCAAAACCTATTTTGCCGAAAAAATCAACGTCAAAAGAGAAGACATGATCGTCGTATCGGTGATGCCTTGCTTGGCGAAAAAATACGAATGCAACCGCGACGAGTTTAAGACCGACGGCAATCCCGATGTAGATTACGTATTATCAACTAGAGAATTGGCGCGTTTGATCAAACAAGCCAGTATAGATTTTGACAGTTTGGATCCCGCCGAATTTGATCATCCAATGGGAGAATCTTCGGGAGCCAGTGTAATCTTTGGAACAACCGGTGGCGTCATCGAAGCGGCAGTGCGAACCGCTTATGAGGTATTTACTAAAAAGAAATTGCACAAAGTTGATTTTGAGCAATTGCGCGGTATGGAATGGATCAGAGAATCTACAGTGGATTTTGATGGAACGCCTATTAAAATAGGTATTGCACATGGATTGGGCAATGCCCGCAAATTGTTGCAAGACATTCGCGATGGCAAATCGCATTATCACGCCATAGAAATCATGGCTTGTCCGGGAGGCTGTATTGGTGGAGGCGGACAACCCTTGCACCATGGAGATTCCAATATTTTATTGGCAAGACAAAAAGCGTTGTATTCGGAAGACAAATCCAAAGTCATTCGCAAGTCGCATGAAAATCCATCGATTATCAAATTGTACGATGAATTTTTGGGCAAACCAATGAGTGTTAAAGCGCATCATTTGTTGCACACCCATTATTTTGACAAGAGCAATCACGTAGAAATAACCAAAGAATAAACCAATTGTTGAATCATTAAATAGTATAGAAATGTTGACTATATGCGAAAATAACGTAGCAAAAATTGAAGCGATATGCCGAGAATTTAACAATGATAAAGGTGAATTGATCAACGTGTTGCACCAAGCCCAACACACTTTTGGTTATTTGCCCGAAGAAGTACAGGAAATCATTGCCTTGAACTTAAATACTTCGCTGGCACATGTGTATGGCGTCGTATCTTTTTATTCCTTTTTCACGATGATTCCCAAAGGCGATCATCCCATCAACATCTGTATGGGTACAGCGTGTTATGTGCGTGGTGCTGAAAAGGTATTGGACGAGTTTAAAAAACTCTTAAACATCCAAGTAGGTCAAACCACTGCCGACGAAAAATTCTCCTTGAGCAGCCTGCGTTGTGTAGGTGCTTGCGGACTAGCGCCGGTGGTGTTGGTAGGAGACAAAGTTTACGGACGAGTCACCTTGGATGGCGTGCAGGAAATTCTAGATGAATATAAAAGTTAGGTTTTAAATTCCTTTCATGGGAGCCGAAAGGTTCCAACTCGCCTCCTTTCTCTTGAATTAATTTGAGAGAAGGGAGGTTTTTTTTGGTTTTTTTTTCTTCTAACACATGAGGTTAATGTGCTAATTTGTCTCGATAGCTATAGGGATGTTAATGTGTTCCGATAACTAACGGGATTGCTAATCTGCCAATGTGTTAATGTGCTAATAAATAAAAATAATCATAGTAATCATTAAATCATGAAAATCATAGTTTAGACATTAAAATACAACTTAGTTCTGCACTATACTTCATGCTTATTGTAGTTGTTCCTCGCCAATTACATCATCACTTTTATCTAAAAGTAGCTTGTATATAAAGCCTTTTTACTTTCATTTGGAATTTTACTATTTTATTGCGTAATTTGAAATATGAAATGTCATAAGAATTCTTTTGCCTCAACAGTAACGTGAATAGTATACAGAAATCGGGACATAATAATATAATAACCCAATAACCCATCCCGTCCCGATAGCTATCGGGAATCGGGACCCAATACCTAAACTCAATCATTTGAATAGCATAAAAAAGTATAAAAACACATGAAAATATCACAACTCTACAAAGAATTTTTTGAAAGTGAAAAAGCAGGAGGCTTGATGCTCATTGCATTTACTCTTATATCGCTTTCAATTGCCAATTCCAGTCTTGGAGTAGGCTATCATGATTTTTTTCAAATTAAATTTGTGGGTTTGACCATTGAACATTGGATCAATGATGGGCTTATGGCTATTTTCTTTTTGCTCATTGGTTTGGAATTGGAGCGGGAAGTGTACGTAGGAGAACTTTCCAATTTCAAAGACGCATTATTGCCCATTTTTGCGGCATTAGGCGGTATTATAGTGCCTGCAGGCCTTTATATGTGGTTTAATTATGGAACAGTTACCCAATCAGGTGCCGGAATTCCAATGGCGACAGATATTGCTTTTGCATTGGGAATTTTATCCTTGTTGGGCAATAGAGTGCCAACCTCATTGAAGATATTTTTGACAGCATTGGCAGTAATTGATGACTTGGGCGCCATCATCATCATTGCAATTTTTTATACCAAAAACTTACTTTGGACCAACTTATTTATTGCATTAGGCATTTTTGCTTTGCTATTGTTTTTGAATCGAATGAAAATCAAAAATCTAATTCCATATTTGATAGGTGGAGTATTCATGTGGTATTTTATGTTACATTCGGGTGTACACGCTACCATAACAGGAGTTTTATTGGCATTTGCAATTCCATTTGGCAATGGTAATGCAAAATCTACTTCCTATGTATTGCAACATTTTTTACACAAACCGGTTGCGTTTGTCATATTACCAATTTTTGCTTTGGCAAATACAGCCATCGTTTTTAGTGGTGACATTTCACAAACATTGTCAGAACCTTATAGTATAGGTATTGCACTTGGACTCATCGTAGGAAAACCATTAGGCATCTTTCTGATGTCCTTTTTGGCAGTAACATTTGGTATTACCCAACTTCCGTCAGACTTAGGTTGGAAATCTATTTTTGGAGTGGGACTATTGGGAGGAATCGGTTTTACCATGTCCATTTTTATAACCCTTCTGGCTTTTGATAATGAAACCATCATCAACAATTCAAAATTAATAATCTTAATTTCCTCCCTCACAGCCGGACTTTTAGGATTTCTAACTTTGAAATGGGTTTTGAAAACAGCAATAAATGAAGAAGACGCATAGACGGTAGCAGCTGATGTTAAATATTGGCAAATGACCGTATGTCATAATCTAAACTAAAGCGACAAACAATATGAAATTTTTTAATACAGATTGGGATATGATATTTTGAATGGTTGGTTGGATAAATGCATTTAAACTAATCTATGTAAACCAGTGCGCTTTTCAACTTTTACTGACAGCTGATAAAGCCATTGCTTTCATTATTTTGTTAATAAAAGATTTATGCTTTTCCAAGTGTCTTTAAGAAAATAAAATCTTAAAACGTATCCAAACTCTTCACCCGCAATTCTTTTCCCTGCAAAATACTCTTTAAAAAACTACCGCATTTCGGGCAGTTGTCGTGAATGAAATGGATGTCATAGAGATGATCACAATCAGAACAGCGGGCTTTTGCCTGTATATTGTGAATTTTCCTTTCAGCCTTTTCCAAAACACTTCCTGCAACAGCCGCTTGCCAAGCAAAATCCAAAGCTTCCCATTCCACTCCTGACAGATTTCCTATTTCCAAATCAATAGCAGCAAAAGCATCCACGCCGGCTTTCACAGCTTCTGTTTCCGCAATCTTAACAATTCCCAAGACGATAGACATTTCGTGCATAAAACCTGCTTTTTATAGTTTACAAAATTGCATTTTTTTTTACAATTATAGCCAAAATCCCAAATTGAATATTAATTGAAGCAATTCATCAGTATGTAACAAATATTACATATAATTAAATATTTCAGAAAAAACATTGTATTAAATTTAATAAATTATTATTTTTAATAAATATAAATAAATATAAAATGATTTTTATCATAGTTTTATTAAATGCTAAAAATTAAATTTGTGATGTTTAATATTTACTTATTGATAATCAATATTTTATATCAACTAAATTACACAAAAATGGGAACTTTACTCAAAACCAAAGATGAAACGTACTACGAAAGTATCAAAGCACAAGGGTATTCTCGTAGGGATTTCGTGAAATTTGCCACTTTTATGACAGCTTTCATGGGATTGGAACACAGTATGGTGGGTCAGGTAATGAAAGCAATGGAAACCAAAAAACGCATTCCTGTAATATGGGTTCATTTTCAAGAATGCACGGGTTGTTCAGAATCTTTCATTCGTTCAGACCATCCGCTTGTAGCAGATGTTATCTTGGATAACATTTCGTTGGACTATTCAGAAACGTTGATGGCCGCTGCCGGTCATAATGCTGAAGAAGCCAAAGCAAAATCGATGAAAGAGAACTATGGCAACTACATTTTGGTAGTGGAAGGCGCTATTCCAACCAAGGATGGTGGCGTCTATTGCACAATCGGTGGAAGAACAGCTGTTGACATTCTCAAAGAGGATGCCGCAGGTGCCGCTGCTATTTTGACTTTTGGTAGTTGTTCCTCATATGGTGGTGTGCAAGCAGCACATCCCAATCCAACAGGATCTGTTCCTGTAAGTGAAATTATCAAAGACAAACCTATTATTCATATTCCGGGATGTCCTCCAATTGCTGAGGTCATGACAGGAGTTGTATTACATATTCTTACTTTTGGAGTAGATAGTGTTGAAGTGGATGGTTTAGGAAGACCAAAACAATTCTATGGAAAACGCATCCACGATTCTTGCTACCGTCGTCCTTATTTTGATGCCGGATTATATGCCGAAACTTTCGATAGTGAAGAAGCCAAAGAAGGACATTGCTTGTACAAATTGGGCTGTAGAGGTCCGGTTACTTACAATGCATGTAGCACTACAGGATGGAACAATGGGGTTAGTTTCCCTATCAAGTCTGGATATCCTTGCATAGGATGTAGCGAACCTAGTTTCTGGGACAATGGACCATTTATGGAAAGATTGACCAACGTAAACGGAGTAGGCATTGAAGCTACCGCCGATAAAATTGGTAAAATCGTTCTTGGAACAGCCGTTGCCGGTGCTGCAGTTCACGCAATTGCCACCAATTTTGCAAAACGCAAAGAAATGAAAGAAGCCAACGATTGTGGTGAAGATAATCTAAAACATATTAAATATTAAGTATCATGGCAAATAGAATAGTTATAGATCCTATAACAAGAATTGAAGGTCATTTACGCATTGAAGCCGAAATCAAAGACGGCAAAGTGGTAAATGCATATAGTTCCTCTACAATGGTGAGAGGTTTGGAAAAAATCGTGGAAGGAAGAGATCCACGTGACGTTTGGGCATTTGTTCAACGTGCTTGCGGTGTATGTACTACCGTTCATGCCATTGCATCTATTCGTTCGGTTGAAAGCGCTTTAGACATTACCATTCCTAGAAACGCCGAGATCATTCGTAATATTATTACCATTTCTCAATCTATGCAGGATCACGTAGTCCATTTCTACCACTTGCATGCTTTGGATTGGGTAGATGTAACCCAAGTACTCAATGCTGATCCAGCCAAAACTTCTGCTTTGGCCCAAAGTATTTCCAGTTGGCCCAAAAGTTCCGTAGGCTATTTTACTGATGTTAAAAACAGAATTAAAAAGTTTGTGGAAAGTGGTCAATTAGGCATTTTTGCCAATGGATACTGGGGACATCCTGCTATGAAATTACCAGCTGAAGTCAATTTATTGGCAGTAGCACACTATTTGGAAGCATTAGAATGGCAAAAAGAAATCATTAAAATTCACACTATTTTAGGTGGTAAAAACCCTCATCCACACTTCTTGGTAGGTGGTTCGGCTGCTGCTGTGAATTTAGATGATGCCGGTAGCTTAAATATGGAACGTTTGGCTTATGTAGGTCAATTGTTAAAACAAGCCCATACTTTTGTCAATCAAGTGTATCTTCCTGATTTATTGGCTATCGCTTCCTTCTACAAAGATTGGGGCGCAATTGGAGATTCCAAATTTGGAAACTACATGGTGTATGGAGATTTACCTACTACCAATATCAATGATCCAAAATCATTCAAATGGCCTCGCGGTATCATCTTAAATGGTGACATCAGCAAAGTACATCCGGTGGATTTGGAAAAAACCAATGAAATTCAAGAGTTTGTCAATAAGTCTTGGTACAATTATCAAGGTGGAAAAGGAAAAGGAAAACATCCATACGAAGGAGAAACCGATATCAATTATACCGGTCCAACGCCACCGTATGAATTCCTAGATGTAGAAAAAGAATACAGTTTTGTAAAAACTCCAAGATGGCAAGGCAAACCTATGGAAGTAGGTCCATTGGCTCGTATGTTGGTAGGATATGCATCCGGTATTCAAGAATATAAAGATGTAGTAGATTACACATTGAAAACATTGGATGTACCTGTTACAGCCTTGTTCTCTACTTTGGGTCGTACAGCAGCTCGTGGTTTGGAAACCAAATTGGTAGCCGAATGGGGATTGGAATTCTACAACGAATTGTTGGCCAATTTCAAAAAAGGCGATACCAAAATGGCCAATATGGACAAACACAGTCCCGAAACTTGGCCAAAAGAAGCCAAAGGAGTTGGATTTATGGAAGCACCTCGTGGCGGTTTAGCCCATTGGATCGTTATAGAAGATAAAAAAACCAAGAACTATCAAATGGTAGTGCCTTCCACATGGAATGCCTCTCCACGTGATCCCAATAATCAATTATCGGCTTATGAATCTGCCTTGATTGGAACACCTATCGCAGATCCTAATAATCCGGTTGAGATTTTGAGAACCATTCACTCATTTGACCCATGTTTGGCTTGTGCCGTGCATTTGTACGATGAACATGGAAAAAATGTGAGCCACATAGAAGTAGGTTCGGTATGCTCGATATAAACTAGAAAAAAGAAGATAGCTCTCGACTTCGCTCGAGATGACAAATGAAAAGAGATTCAAAATCTTTCATTTGGCTTCTAATTTCTAACTTCTAATTTCTAATTTTTTTAAATTATGGCAAAAACATTTAATTTTAAAAGAGTCTATTTGTGGCAACTACCAGTGCGTATATTTCATTGGACTACTGTATTTTCAATGTTTGCATTGATTATAACGGGATTTCTCATCGCCTATCCGCCGGCTATAAATAGTAACGTTGAAGCATCCAATTCCTATTGGATGGGATATATAAGATTGATTCATTTCATAGCCGCTTTCTTAGCAGTAGCTGTGGCAGTGTTTCGATTGTATTGGGCTTTTGCAGGAAATAAATTTGCCGATTGGCGCAATTTTGTTCCCTATTCCAAAAAAGGATGGAAGAATATCTGGCATGTATTAAAAGTTGATATTCTCTTGTTTCCTGATAAAGAACATAAGCTTTCCAATATCAGTATTGGACACAATCACTTGGCAGCAACCAGTTATTTGATCATGGCTGTTTTGTTCATCATGCAAGCCGCAACCGGTTTTGCGTTGATGTCGGAAACTGCAACATGGTGGTTCCCTAAAATGTTTGGATGGGTAATCGGTTTCTGTGGAGGTGATATCAGTGTGAGATACTACCATCATTTGTTTACTTATTTGTTTATGGCATTCATCGTTATACATGTGTATTTGGTTCTCTTCCACGATTATATCGAAGCTCGTGGGGAAACTTCAGCCATGTTGAGCGGTTACAAATTTGTTCGATCTGAAAGAATCGATCAAGATGATGACGAGTTTACACCATCAGCCATGCGTGACTAAATAAACATTAAACAAATATCAAATTCCAAATTTCATTGTATCTCAATTAAATTTATAATTTTACATTGAGAAATGAAATTTGGAATTTTTTATGATTGAATTTTAACTATTATGATTTCAGACGAGGTTATTGAATTACAAAAACTTTTTTATCAAACCCATGATTATGTAGATTCCGATTATCAAAAACGCATTTTGGTACTTGGGATTGGAAACTATTTGATGGGTGACGAAGGCGTTGGTGTTCATGGGGTACAAGCTTTGAGCAAAGTCAAATTACCTGAAAATGTTGATCTTATTGATGGTGGCACGGGTAGTTTCAACCTCATGCCTATACTCTCCAAATATCCATTGGTGATTTTTATTGATGCTACAATGGATGGCAAACCCTTAGGCTCTATCAACGTGCTCTATCCTCGATATGCGCAGGATTTTCCCAAAGTTTTGAGTGCCCATGACGTGGGTTTGAAAGACATGATTGAAGCCTTGGAAATATCAGGTGAGTTACCCAAAATCATCCTCATCACGGTAACCATCGAAGAAATGCGCCCTATGACTATTGTCTTGAGTGACAAAGTTCAAAAAAGTATTCCATCAGTGGTCGATAAAGTTGTGGAAATATTGGATGCCATCCAAATGACTCCTCAATAAATGATCTTTAATAACAAGACATTTGCATAAATAAAGAAATAACTAACTTTGTCTGAATCCAATTTAGACAAAGTTTTTTTATCTAACATAACAACAAACCTTTCCAAATTCCAATAACCAAATTTCAAATCCCAATAACTAATTTCTAATTTCTAATCTCTAATTTCAGACTTGCAAACCTTCCACATCCACATACAAGGCATCGTACAAGGCGTAGGTTTTAGACCTTTTGTCTATCAAATTGCCTTGCAACAAGGTTTGAAAGGTTGGGTCAACAATACCAATGATGGCGTACACATCCAAATCACCGAAACGGAAGAACGCGCCCAATTTTTCTTGGATTATTTACTTGCGCATTTGCCTACATTGGCTGTAGTGACACATTGTCAAATGGAAATAACAACTTTTCAAGAATATACCGCTTTTGATATTGTGGAAAGTACAGAAGCAACCAAACCCAAACTACTAGTCACTCCCGATGTGGCTCTCTGCAAAGACTGCAAAGCCGAATTACACGATACGCACAACAGAAGATATCATTATCCTTTTATCACTTGTACCAACTGTGGACCCAGGTATTCCATCATTCAAAAATTACCCTACGACCGACCGCATACTACCATGTATCCTTTCCACATGTGTCCTACTTGCCAAAAGGAATACAACAATCCTATGGAAAGGCGACATTTTTCTCAAACCAATTCTTGTCCAGAATGTAAAGTGGAAATGCAATTGTGTATCGATGGAAGCATAGTAGAGAATTTTGAAGATTTGAATTTTATCATCAACCAATGGCAAGCTGGTAAAATTATTGCCATCAAAGGAATTGGCGGCTATCTTTTGACTTGCGATGCTACCCAATTCCAAGCAGTGGAAACTCTG
>JAABRF010000017.1 GCA_011391075.1 Flavobacteriia bacterium
TCACGCAAATTGGGATTTCCCGTTGCCAAGACGATGCGGGTAGCCCAACAGTTGTACGAAGAAGGATTGATAACCTACATGCGTACCGATAGTGTGAATCTGTCCAAGGAAGCCATTGGCTTTGCAAAAGATACCATAGTCAACAGTTTTGGAGCGCAATACAGTCAGGTGCGTCAGTATACCACCAAATCCAAAGGGGCACAAGAGGCTCACGAAGCCATCCGACCTACCCACATGGAGCAGTCATCCATCAATATGGGCTATGACCATGACCGTTTGTACAGTTTGATATGGAAACGAACCATCGCTTCACAGATGAGTGATGCCGAATTGGAAAGAACTACTGCGGCATTAGCCAATAATCAAAATAAATATTTGTTTCAAGCACAAGGTGAAGTCATCAAGTTTGATGGATTCTTAAAACTCTATCTAGAGAGTTACGACGATGAAGAAGACGCCGAAAAAGAAGGTATGTTACCGCGTTTGACGGTAGGAGAAATCGTGACTTCGCAGTTGATTTCGGCAACCGAACGATATTCTAGAGCGCCTTTCAGATATTCGGAAGCGGCGTTGGTTAAGAAATTGGAGGAATTGGGCATCGGAAGACCTTCGACCTATGCACCTACCATTTCCACGATTCAAAACCGAGGCTATGTTGAAAAGTCCAATATAGAAGGTGTAGAGCGCAAATACACGCAATTGCAATTGAAGAATTCCAAGATTGAAACCAAAGTTTTATCAGAAAAAGTTGGAGCCGATAAGGGTAAATTAATTCCCACTGATATCGGTACTGTGGTCAATGACTTTTTGGTAAAGAATTTTGAACACGTTTTGGATTATAGTTTTACTGCCAATTTGGAATCCGAATTTGACGAAATAGCCGATGGCACCAAGCCATGGGGTAGTGTAGTCAAGAATTTCTATCAGGATTTTCACGCCAATGTAACCGATGTATCCGAAAATGCGGAACGGGAAAAAGGAGAGAGATTGTTGGGCGTTGATCCGGAAAGCGGTAAGAATGTGTATGCAAGATTGGCTCGATATGGCGCCATTGTGCAGATAGGAGAATCCAGTGATACAGACAAACCTAAATTTGCCAGTTTGCAAGGATCCCAAACCATCAGCAATATCACTTTGGAAGATGCATTATCCTTATTTGATTTGCCCAAGACATTGGGTATGTATGAGGGAAAAGAAGTAGTGGTCTCCAATGGTAGATTTGGACCCTTTGTAAAATTGGACACTTTATTTGTTTCTTTACCCAAAGATGCCAATCCGACTCAATTGACCTTGGACGAAGCCATTGCAATGATTCAAGCCAAACAAAAAGCAGATGCGCCGGTAGGAACGTATCAAGGACATCCCGTACAAAAGGGAGTAGGAAGGTTTGGACCTTTTATCAAATGGAACAGCATGTTTATCAATGTCAGTCGACAATATGATTTGGCAACCTTAACCTCTGATCAAATCGCTGAAATCATAGAGACCAAGTTGAAGAAAGATGTAGACAAGGTAGTTAGGGTTTTTGAAAAGGAAGGAATAGTGGTAGAAAAGGCCCGTTGGGGAAGATTTACATTAATCAAAGGGAAAATGAAGGTTGAATTATCCAAAGATACCCAAGTGGAAACGATGAAATTGGAGGATTTTCAAGCGATTATAGAGAAAAACACGAAGAAATCCAAACCCAAAACAGCACCCAAAAAAGAAAGTGCAAAAGGGAAAGTAAAAAAATAATAAATAATTGATAATTTTTTTTATTTTTTAATTAGATTTGCGCATTACAAACTCGCAGGAATTTTATACCCCATAAATTCTAAAGTACAAGAATGGATTTTTATTACGATTTTTTAACCCCCGTAAACGCAAACATTCTACAATTTGTTTCAGAACTACCTCAAGGTACCATCGGGAAGAATGTCAAAATAATCCAAGAGAGTATAGATAAGGAGTTAGAGCCAAAATCAATAGTTTTATTAGGGGTTCCAGAAGATAGAGGAGCTATAAGAAATGAAGGAGCAGGAAAAGATTTAGATTCTTTTCGAAAGGAATTTTATGCCTTGTATTCAGGGAATTGGACAGGTGTCATATATGATTTTGGAGATTTAAAAGTAGGAGAAACCTTTCAGGATACGCTGGTAATTGTACAAGAGATAGTGGTTAGTTTACTGAGAAGTAATCAAATACCGGTGATCATAGGAGGAAGTCAAGCATTGACCTATGCCATTTACAGAGCATATGATCAAATGGAGAAGCGGGTCAATCTGACGGCAGTAGATGCTAAGTTTGATTTGGGGATGTTGGAAAATCCGTTGGATTCAACTTCATACCTGACCAAAATAATCATGGATAAGCCAAATAATTTGAATAATTATACTAATTTAGCTTATCAAACGTTTCTAAATGCGCAGGATGAAATTCACTTGATGGATGGATTGTTGTTTGATACATATAGATTAGGTAATTTAAAGAAAGATATTGAATTATGTGAGCCTGTATTAAGGGAAACAGATCTTTTGAGTATAGATATAGGTGTAGTTAAAGCGGCAGATGCACCAGCCAATAGAAATAAGATGATTAGCGGGCTCAATGCCGATGAGATTTGTCAAATTAGTCGTTATGCAGGATTGAGTGATAAGTTGAATATTTTCAGTATTTTTGAATACAATTCGAAATACGATATTCACAATCAAACGGCCCAGTTGATGGCACAAATGGTTTGGTATTTTATTGAAGGCGTTCATCTTCGTAAACCGGAGTTTCCTAATGTGGATTTGAATGGGTTCAAAAAATATATAGTTATGATAGATGATGAGACCTATCAGTTTTACAAGAGTGAGAGCAGTGAACGTTGGTGGATGGAAATTAGTCTTAAGGAGGATAATAAAATCAAAAGACAAACGTTAATACCATGTACTTATAATGATTTTTTGACTGCCAATAGACTTGAAATACCCGAGAGATGGTATATAAATAGAAGAAAATTAGGATAATAGTAGGAAGTTTAAATTATTAGTAATATTTTTTAAATCGTTTTGTGTAATTCAAAAATTAATTATAGGTTTACACGCTTTTAGAAACAGGTATAAATTATGAGACAAACGGCAATTTTAATCTTGCTCATTTCGTTAGCTTACGGCTGCGGATCTGGTGGAAATAGTAAAGGTGATTTAATTGGAGTGGAGACCAAATCCAAATGGAATTCTGAAACTCCTACCGGAATGGTATTGGTTCCTGGAGGTACTTTTACTATGGGTAAACAAGACGAAGACCCCATCGGCGCTTTAAATACACCGGCGCGTACTTCAACTGTACGTCCATTCTATATGGATGAGACAGAAATTACCAACAGTGAGTACAAACAATTTGTATTTTGGGTAAGAGATTCTATAGTACGTACCAAATTGGCATTAATGGCCGAGTTTAGTAGTGACCCTGCAACAGGACCTTTAGCAGATTATCAATTCCAAGATACCACCGATAATGGCAATATGTATGTTAAGTACATGATGACCAATTACGGAAGTTTAGGTGATGTCAATTCACCTACTTTGGGCAGATTCTTAAATTGGGAAGAAGACTTGGTCTATGACATAAATGATTTACCATCTGTTGAATACGTTGAAGTTTTGGATTCTATGTGGTTACCCTTAGAAGAAAGTTTTGATGGAAAACGTATGATGGACGTTCGAAAATTTAAATATGAATATTCTTGGTTGGATCAGGAAGCTGCTGCTCGTCAAGGAACTACTCGTAAGGATCAAATAATTAGAGAAGTAATAGAAGTGTATCCGGATACTACAGTATGGGTAAAAGATTTCGCTTATTCATACAACGACCCGATGCACCAAGATTATTTTTGGCATCAAGCCTATGGAGATTATCCTGTTGTTGGAGTTTCTTGGCATCAATCAAAAGCTTTTGCAAGTTGGAGAACCAAAGTTAAAAATGATTATTTATCCTCAAGAAAAAATGGCGTGAGAGTTCCTCATTTCAGATTACCATCTGAAGCTGAATGGGAATATGCAGCCCGTGGTGGTTTGGAATATGGAAAATACCCTTGGGGTGGACCTTATACAACAAGCGATAGAGGTTGTTTCTTGGCCAACTTCAAACCGGCTCGTGGAGATTATGCAGTCGATGGAGCATTGTATACTATGGAAGCCAAATCATACAATAGAAACGGATACGGTTTGTACAATATGGCCGGAAACGTTTCAGAATGGACTGGAACAGCCTACAACGAAGCCTCTTATTATTTTGGTTCAACTATGAATCCCAATGTGGAAGATCGTCTAAATCATAGAAAAGTTATTCGTGGTGGTTCATGGAAGGATGTTGCTTATTTCCTAGAAGTAAGTTCAAGAGCGTATGAATATGCTGATACTGCTAGAAGTTTTATAGGATTTAGAACCGTTCAGGATTATCTAGGAACAGATTTGAGAGGAAAAAAATAACAAACAAACAAACAAAATAATTAACCTATTTATTAATAACCCAATTTTAAATTATTATGGCAGCACAATCAAGAACACAAAAGAAAATTTTCCACATGGCTTACAGTATTGGAGCCTCTATCGTTATCGTCGGAGCCCTTTTCAAAATCCTACACATGAGTTTAGGTCCATTAACTGGAGGTGTTCTTTTGATGATTGGATTAGGTGTGGAAGCATTTATATTCTTTTTATCTGCATTTGAACCTATTCAAGAAGACTTGGATTGGTCAAAAGTTTATCCTGAATTATCAGGTGGTGAAGCTAAAGCAAAGAAAAATGCGATAAAAGATACTGAAGAAGCTCAAGGTATGTTGTCTAAGAAATTGGATGAGATGTTGAAAGAAGCTAAATTGGATTCTAGTTTGATGAAAAGTTTAGGCGACAGCATCCAAAGCTTTAAAGGTGCTGCTGAGCAAATTCAACCCGCGGTTAGTTCTATTTCTGCTACCAATAAATACAGCGAACAATTGTCATTAGCAGCTGCTCAAATGGAATCTTTAAACAGTTTGTATAAAGTTCAATTGGAAAGCTCAAGCCGTCAGGCACAAGCCAATGAAGATATCGCAAAAAATGCTCATGCTTTAAAAGAACAAATGAATTCTATGGCTGCTAATTTACAGTCCTTAAACAATGTTTACGGTGGTATGTTATCAGCAATGAATAAAGGATAGATTTACCGAAACCCAATTTATTAATTAACCTTAAAATTATAGAAAATGGCAGGAGGTAATTTATCACCCAGACAGAAGATGATCAACTTGATGTATCTCGTATTCATCGCCATGTTGGCGTTGAATATGGATAAAAAAGTGTTGTCGTCTTTTGGATTTATGAAAGAAAAGATGGCGGCATCTAATGTAAAAGTTAATGATGCCAATGCTAATATATTAGAAAATTTAGCCGGTAAAGCTGAAGAGAATCCAACTCGTTACGGTAAAAAATTGGAAATGGCAAGAGCAATTAATGCTTCTTCCAATGAGTTTTTTAACTATTTAAATGGCGTTAAAGCCAAATTGACTGAAAAAGTTGAGAATCCAACTGACTATGAAACCATGGATAGTGAAGAAGCAGGAGATTTGTATTTTTTTGGTAAAGATGAAAAATTCACACCGGCAGGTCAAGAGTTTGTTGATAAAATCAATAAATATAGAACGGATGTCTTGAAAATTACAGGAGATTCAATAAACGAAGACTTGAAAGATCAAATCACCAAGCGTTTTTCTACTGCTGATGAGAAGGTTAAAGATGGGAAAAAAATGATTCCTTGGCTGAACAGTCGTTATAAAGGTTTTCCATTGATTACAACTTTGACCAATATCGAGCAAATTCAAGCGGATATCCGTACAACTGAAGCCGATGTATTCAATTCATTATTAAAAACATCACTTCTTGATGATACTAAAATGACTAGTTACAAGGCTATCGTTGCTCTAGATAAAACAGCCTATTTTGTAGGCGAAAAAGTAACGGGTAAAGTCGTATTGGGTAAATATGATTCAAGTTTGAATATTGATAACTTTACTTCAAATGTTGGTGGAAGTCCAGAAGCCGGTCAAGTAACACTTAGTTTTGGTGCTGGAGCAGCTGGAACACATCCAATTAAAGGTTCTTTTACTTTCAAACAAAAAGATGGTCAACCTATTACGTTACCTTTTGAAAGTGAATACACTGTAATTACAGAGCCCAATCAAGCAGTTATATCTGCTGATAAAATGAATGTTGTTTATCGAGGTTTGGATAATCCATTATCTATTTCTGTTCCCGGTGTTGGAGACAATAATTTGAATGTAAGTGCGCCAGGTTTGAGAAAAATTAGTAATGGACAATATATGATAAACCCTACAACAGGTACAGAGGTTACTATAAATGTTTCTGCTAAATTATCAAGTGGTAGAGAGATCAAAACTCCAAAAACTTTCCGTATTAAAGACGTTCCAGCTCCTATGGGTGCTATCAGAGGTCAAACCGGAAATGTAGGTATGCCTAAGGAGAGTTTATCTGGTGCTAGTGTAGGTGTTGTATTACAAGACTTTGTTTTTGACTTGACTTTCCAAGTTACCGGTTTTAGCATTAAGGTACCTGGTGAAGCTACAATTGTAGTTGCAGGTGCTAGAATGAATGAAAGAGCACAAGCGGCTATCAACAAAGCCAAAAGAGGTGATATCGTTTCAATCTTTGATATAAAATCAAGTATAGTTGGACAAGGTTCAGGCTTGAAGATAAAAGTAGCCTCACCTGTACTCGTTGAAATAAAATAGCAATATTTTTATAAATGAATAAAACTATTTTATTTCTATAGTTTTAAAGTAGTTTTATTTTTTTAACAAACATAAAGAATCATTCAAATATGAGTCAAATTAAATTAATAATAGTAAGCTTGGTGTTATTTGCTTCTATAGCAAACTATGCCCAAACTAATTTGTTGAATGCCAAAGTTCCACAGCAAATTGGAGTGAAAACTCAAGAGCAAATGGCAGCCGACAACGATAAACCATTGGAATACGGTTATATTGATGACCGTGACATCTTTTGGTCCAAAGTAGTCTGGGAATTTGTAGATTTAAACGAACGTTTGAATTTGCCTTTCTATTACCCAATTGATACCATGCGTATAACTTCTGATAGAAGATCTTTGTACGATACTTTGTTAAGAGGTATCAGACAAAATAAAATTACTGAAGTGTATGATGATTCATATTTCACCGGTCGTATGTCTTATGAAGAAATTCAATCTAAATTGGTCCGTTTTGATACCTTACCTGAAGCATTTGATATCTTAAATGCCGATCCTAATGCCGACATTTCGGAATATGTGGATAAATATACCATTGATTCAGAGCATATCGAAGCATTTATGGTAAAAGGTGTTTGGTATATCGATTCTCGTCAAGGAGAGATGAAATACAGATTATTGGGAATTGCTCCTATTGCACCCGATGTTCAAACCATTGGTCGTGATAATTTGGGTAATAATGTAGACGAAAGACTACCACTATTTTGGGTATTTTATCCAAATGCTCGTGAAGTCATGCATGAGATGAAAGTATTCAACCCAAACAATGCTGCTTTTCCAATATCTTTTGACCATTTGTTGAATGCACATCGTTTTAATGCCTTGATATACAAAGAAGAAAACGTTTATGGAGACAGAGAAGTTAAATCTTATGTCAAAGGAAATTCTCTCTTCCAAGTTTTGGAATCTGAAAAATTAAAAGAAGATATCCGTAACAAGGAATTAGATATTTGGAATTATTAAGAAAACTTAGTTTTATTAGTATAGAAAGACTCTCTTTTTGAGGGTCTTTTTTTTTATTTTTGTGCCACAATTTATCAACATGCAAAAAGATTACTTAGTTGTAGGATTAGGATTAGCCGGATTGGCATTCAGTTCTATATTAGAGCAAAATAAAAGGAGTTTTCATATCATCGATAATAATTCCAATTTATCCAGTCGGGTCATCGGAGGTATGTATAATCCTATAATCCTTAAGCGTTTTTCACCCGCTTGGAAAGCTCACGAAATGTGGCAACAATCCATTTTGACATATCAACATTTGGAAAGAAAATTTGCTAAAACCTATTTTCAACCCTTTAAAATATTTAGAATTCTCAAATCAATAGAAGAACAGAACAATTGGTCTGTTGCTTCAGATAAAGTCGTGATGAAGGAATACATGACTAGCCAACTCGTTCATGAAGCCATTTCGGGAATAGATGCGCCATATGGTTTTGGTGAATTGCAAAACGTTGGAAGAGTCGAAGGTGAACAAATACTCCAAGATTATAAGAAGTTTGCTTTAGATTCAGGATTGTTAAGTGTAGAACCTTTTGTCTATGAAGAGATCACATTTAAAGATCAACTGGTTTATTACAAAGGACAAACCTATAAACATATCGTTTTTTGTGAAGGATCTTATGTGACACAGAATCCTTATTTTAATTATTTACCCATGAAAGTTTCTAAAGGAGAAATGCTCATCGTTGAAATTCCCGATTTGGAAATGACGCAAGCTATCAAATCCAGTTGTTTTATGGTACCTTTGGGAAATCATTTGTTTATAGTGGGTGCAACATATAATTGGGAAGATAAAACAGTTGATTTAACGCAAGTGGGTCAAGCCGAATTAGAAGAGAAATTGCAATCTTTCCTCAAATTGCCGTATCGTATTTTGGATTATAAGGCCGGAATTCGCCCTACAGTTTCCGATAGAAGACCATTACTAGGTAAACATCCTCAATTTCCACAGTTGGCTATATTGAATGGTTTAGGTACCCGTGGGATTATATATGCACCGGCATTAGCCGAAATATTATTCAATCATTTGGAAAACGATCAAACTTTAGATCCCGATTTACACATTACCCGATTTTCTCAAGAATATAGTGAAACCAATAGCAACCATTCCATATGATTGATGTAAATAATTTAACGGTTACCTTTGCTGGAACGCCTTTGTTTTGGGAAATTGGATTTAAACTTACGCCGGGAAGTCGTGTTGGATTGATTGGTAAAAACGGAGCAGGAAAATCAACTTTGCTTAAAGTAATAGCCGGAGAACAAGAATATACAGGAACACTTTCCATCGATAAAGGTACTAAAATCGGGTTTCTCAAACAAGATATTGATTTCAACCATGGCCGAACTATTTTAGAAGAAGCGTATTTGGCGTTTACTGAAATTAAAGCTATCGAAACTGAATTGGAACAAATCCACCTTGATTTAGAAAATCGAACAGATTATGAAAGTGAAGCTTATCATGAGGTGCTACATCAAATGGATGATTTAAACCACAGATATCAATTGATTGGTGGTTATAATTACAAAGGAGATACGGAAAAAATATTACAAGGTTTAGGTTTTAAATCAGCCGATTTTGATAAATTGACAGATACTTTTTCGGGTGGTTGGCGCATGCGTATTGAATTGGCAAAGTTATTATTACAACAAAATGATGTACTGCTTTTAGACGAACCAACCAATCACTTGGATATAGATTCCATATTGTGGTTTGAAAACTTTTTGAAAAGCTATCAAGGAGTTGTGTTATTAGTTTCACATGATAGAATGTTTTTGGATGAAGTTACCAATCGAACGATAGAGATCTCATTAGGTTCAATTTATGATTTTAAAAAGCCATATTCACATTATATTTCAATTAGACAGGAATTAATAGAAAAGCAATTACAAGCCCAAAAAAATCAGGAAAAGCAGATCAAACAGACGGAGCAACTGATTGAAAAATTTAGATATAAGGCCTCCAAGGCAGCTTTTGCGCAATCTTTAATAAAAAAATTGGACAAAGTCGAACGCATTGAGGTTGATGTGGAAGATCATTCGGTTATGAATGTCAAATTTCCCATTTCTGAACAACCCGGTAGAGTGATTTTTACTTTGGATAAGATAAGTAAATATTATGGCAGTAAAAAAGTACTTGAAAATGTCAATCTATTACTGGAACGCGGATCAAAAATAGCTTTTGTTGGTCAAAATGGGATGGGTAAAACCACGTTGGCAAAGATTTTAGTCAATGAAATCAGTTATGATGGTCAAGTAGAATTGGGTCACAATGTGAAAATAGGTTATTTTGCCCAAAATCAATCCGATTATCTGAATGGAGAAAACAATTTGCTTCAGGAAATGGAATCGGCAGCTGATGATAACAATCGTATCAAAATACGATCGCTTTTGGGTAGTTTTTTGTTTGGTGGAGATGCGGTAGAGAAAAAGGTTAAAATGCTCAGTGGAGGCGAAAGAAACCGTTTGGCCTTGAGTAAAATGCTATTGAATCCGTTTAATGTGTTGATTATGGACGAACCTACCAATCACTTGGATATGTTGTCTAAAAATGTATTAAAAAAAGCGTTGAATGAATTTGAAGGAAGTTTGATAGTAGTTTCACATGACCGTGATTTTTTACAAGGATTGGTCAATAAAGTCTATGAATTCAGAGACAATCAAATCAAAGAATATTTGGGAGATATCGATTATTATTTGGAACAACGCAAATTTGATAATTTTAGAGAAGTTGAAAAAAATTCAATAGTAGAAATTGGAGGAAAAGTATTTAAAGGAAATGCTAGAGATCAAGAGAAATATCACAAAAAAGTAAAGAATCAAATTTCAAAAATTGAAAGCCAAATTGAGACATTAGAAGCTGAATTATTACTATGGGATCAAGCATTAGTTGAAAATAATGCGCAAATACTCAATCAACCCGATTTTTTTAAGAAGTATCAAGATAAAAAAGATCAAATAGCAATTTTGATGGAACAATGGACTGAATTACAAATGTAAGTTGTTTATAATTTTGTATTAATACAACCTGTAGAAATAAATTAATATTATGTCCAATTTGTCTAAATCTTTCAGATTTTGAGTAAATTTTAAAAAGATTATTCCTACTTTTACCAATTGAAATGAATTATCTACATCACATAGGCGCTTATTTTCTCATGTTGAGAGAAGTTTTTAAAAAACCTCAGAAATGGAAGGTTTTTTGGGAAATGTTGTTTCGAGAAATTGACGATTTGGGTTTAAAATCCCTTGGTATTACAGCTTTCATATCTTTTTTTGTAGGAGGCGTTGTATCTATTCAAACCGCTTTGAGTGTTGAGAGTCCTTTCATTCCCAAATATTTAATTGGATTTGCAACCATGAGATCCGTTGTTTTGGAGTTTGCTCCCACTTTTATCTCAATTATTTTAGCTGGAAAAGTTGGATCTTTTATTACCTCTAGTATTGGTACCATGCGCGTTACGGAGCAAATAGATGCTTTGGAAATTATGGGTATCAATTCTATTAATTATTTGGTTTTACCAAAAGTGATAGCAGCATTATTTTTTTATCCCATTTTATTGGCAATTGCTATGTTTTTAGGTATTCTTGGTGGATGGGTAGCCGGATTAATTACAGAATTATTTTTTACTGAAGATTATTTATTTGGTGTTCAATTGGATTTCAACCCATATATTATCAAGTATTCTTTTATCAAATTGGTTGTATTTGCCTTTGTAATAGTGACTATACCGGCTTATCATGGACATAAAGTAGAAGGTGGTGCATTGGAAGTAGGTAGAGCCAGTACTAAAGCCGTAGTTTGGACTAGTGTGGTTATTATTCTTTTGAATTATTTCTTAACCCAAATGCTATTAGGCTAATGTTAGAAGTAAAAGATATATACAAGTCATTTGGCGATTTTCCTGTGTTAAAAGGAATCAGTACTTTTTTTGAAAAAGGAAAAACCAGTATGGTTATTGGACAAAGTGGTTCAGGGAAAACCGTTTTAGTTAAGTGTATGTTGGGACTATTTGAACCCGATAGTGGCATCATTTCCTATGATAATAGAATTTTTAAGGATTTAGATGAAAATGAACGACGTGAAATCCGTCAAGAAATTGGGATGGTTTTTCAAGGAAGTGCCTTGTATGATTCATTGACCGTTGAAGAAAACGTGATGTTTCCATTGAAAATGTTCACCAATAAAACCCGAGCCGAAATGATTGACAGAGCCAATGTAGTCTTAAATCGGGTTAACTTGGTAGATAAAAATCATTTATTTCCATCTGAATTATCGGGTGGAATGAAAAAACGGGTTGCTATAGCCAGAGCCATTGTAATGAATCCTAAATATTTGTTTTGCGACGAACCCAATTCGGGTTTGGATCCCAAAACATCAATTGTAATTGACAATCTAATAAAAGAAATAACGCAGGAATTTGACATCATTACGGTAATAAATAGTCATGATATGAATTCGGTTATGGAAATTGGAGACAAAATTGTTTTTTTAAAGAATGGAATTAAAGCTTGGGAAGGTAGTAAAGATAATATTTTCGAAACTGATAATGAGGCAATTGTAGATTTCGTTTATTCATCCAATTTATACAAGAAAATTAAACAAGCACATTTGAAAGGACTTTAGGAAAAAAACTTCATAATATATTTGATTTTAAGAAATAAGATTATATATTTGCACGCTCAAAATAAGACTCGGTAGCTCAGTAGGTAGAGCACAACACTTTTAATGTTGGGGTCCTGGGTTCGAGCCCCAGCCGGGTCACTTTTATAATTCCGATTTTTCAATCGGAATTTTTTTTTGGGGTGAATTGGGGCAAGAAGTTTATCCTGAACGAAGTTGAAGGAAGCCCCAGCCGGGTCACTTTTTAATTCCGATTTTTCAATCGGAATTTTCAATTACTAATCTTAGTTTGATTCTTGTTTTTTTAGATTCTTCCTCTCTCCAGATAGCTATCGGGAGAAAGGAGGAATCTTTTCTGATTAATAAAACTCAGGTTACTACTTTTTTGATCCTTTTTTATAAATTTGTCAAATGCTTCTACCACTCAAAAAAAGTATCAATCAAAAAGTGATATACACACCTCAGGGATGTGAATCGATTCAACTTTGGATTAAAAGAGAGGATTTGCTACATCCCGATATTTCCGGTAATAAATATCGAAAATTGCGTTATAATGTCGAACGTGCAGCTATGTTGGGTTTTGATACTTTGTTGACTTTTGGGGGCGCTTATTCTAATCACATTGCCGCAGCAGCTGCAGCAGGAAAAGAATTGGGATTTAAAACTATTGGTGTAATCAGAGGTGATGAATTGGAATATTTGGATAATGTGTGGACTGAAAATCCAACCTTGGCATTTGCTAAAAGTCAGGGAATGCAATTTAAATTTGTTTCCCGTACCGATTATCGGTTGAAAGATACAGAAGCGTTTATTGAACAATTGAAGAGCGAATTTGGTTCTTTCTATCTCGTTCCTCAAGGTGGAACCAATGAATGGGCAGTAAAAGGCTGTGAAGAGATTTTAAGTGACGAAGATGACGTTTTTGACTTTATCACTTGTGGCATTGGAACTGGAGGAACTATTTCAGGGATTATCAATTCGGCAAAAAGTCATCAAAAAGTGTTGGGATTTCCAGCTTTAAAAGATGATTTCTTAGGAGAAGAAATTTTAAAATATGTCAATAAAACTGAAAATTGGGAATTGATAAAAGACTATCACTTTGGAGGATTTGCTAAAATAAATGAAGAATTGGTGCGTTTTATCAATGATTTTAAAAATCAAACAGGAGTTGCATTGGATCCAATTTATACGGGAAAAATGTTATTTGGAATAGTAGATTTGATTCAAAAGAATTATTTTCCAAAAGAAGCACGTATTTTAGCCATTCATACCGGAGGTCTACAAGGTATTTTGGGGATGAATTATAGATTGTCAAAACAAAAATTAAATCAATTGATATAGATGAGATTTGTAGTAAAATTTAGTATTCTATTAGTTGTTGTATTATTATCTGCGTGTGGTAGCAAGAAAAAGACCATTCACCATCCGAAAACCGATAAGGTTGAAGTGAAAGCAAACAATGAAAAGGATCTTACGACAAAAACTGAAGAATCTGATTCCAAAAATGTTGAAAAAAGCAACGATATTATCGTCAGACCTAATCAAACGACAAAAGATTATGTTATAGCATATGCCGATGTTGCCATGCAAAAGATGAGAGAACACAATATTCCGGCTTCCATAACTTTGGCGCAAGGGATTTTGGAATCGGGAAGTGGTAACAGTGTATTAACTAAAAAGTCAAATAATCATTTTGGGATTAAATGTCATAAAGAATGGACGGGTGAAAAAGTTTACCACGATGACGATGCCAAAGGTGAGTGTTTTAGAGTCTATGAAAAAGCAGAAGGTTCTTTTGAAGATCATTCACAATTTTTGCTTACTCGTGGGAGATATGCATCCCTTTTTAAACTCGAACCTGGCGATTACGTGGGTTGGGCTTATGGACTCAAAGCAGCAGGCTATGCGACTGATCCAAAATATCCTCAAAAATTAATTGCCTATATCGAAAAATACGAGTTGAAAAAATACGATGAACAGGTTTTGGGTAAATCTGCCAAACTCACGGTTATTGAAATGAAAAAAGAAGTGGAACTTCCCAAAGGTGAATATTATGTTGTCAAGAAAGGCGATGGTTTATATTCCATTGGAAAAAAATTCAATTTAACGGTGGATGAACTCAAATTATTGAATGGTTTGACTTCAAATGAACTTTCAGTTGGACAGAAACTCAAAGTGAAGAAATCTGAAAATCCAATTGAAACAAAAAAAAATCAGATAGAAGTAAAGGAAACAACAATTACAGAGAAAAATACTTCAATGCCGGAATTTCATTTAGTGGAAAAAGGGGAAGGATTATATGGAATTTCAAAAAAATATGGAATTTCAATTGATGAACTCAAATCGATAAACCTATTAGAAACCGAAGATTTAAGTATCGGTCAAAAGTTATATCTTCAAAAACCAAACACCAAAGTTGTAGATAACTTTCCAATCATACAAAAAGATACCACTTATAATGCTCAAATAATTTATCATACTGTTGTAAAAGGTGAAGGATTGTATGCCATTTCCAAAAAATATACGTTAACAGTTGATGATCTCATGGTTATGAATGAACTCATATCTGAAGATATACAAGAAGGGCAAATTTTAAAAGTAGGAATGTCAAATGGTGCAAATTCTGAAAATTCAAATCAAGCTTTTCAAATAAAGGTCAAGGATTCGATTCAAGAAATACCGCTCAAACATACAGTTCAAAAAAATGAAACTTTGAATCAAATTGCTTATAAATACGAATTGGAAGTGCCTTATTTGAGAAAACTCAACAAACTCACATCCGATATTTTAAAAGAAGGTCAAGTGTTGTGGTTGAAATCGGAACAAGAAACGACTGAAGTAAAGAATGTATCAGATGTTAAAGTGCATGTCGTTCAAAAAGGCGATACGCTCTATTCCATTTCAAAATTATATGATATTTCTATAGATAAATTAACCGAATTGAATCAACTTAATGGTGTGGAAATAAGTATTGGTCAAGTGCTCATATTAGAATAAAAAAAGAGCCAACTTTAGTTGGCTCTTTTTTAATAGTTTAAGCAATTATTTGCTATTTTCCATTTTTTCTTGACGTTTTTCTTTGAATGCTGCTCTTTCTTTTTCAAGATGTTCCTCTCTTAATGCCTTCCATTTTTCGTACTGTACTGGAGTTAAAATTTTCTTCATTTCTTCTTGGTGTTGAAGCGCTTTATCCAATCTTTCATTTTTCATTTCAAACAATTCGTCATCGGTAGGTTTATCCAATCCATCCGTTTTCATCTCTTTTCTTTCTGCTCGCATGGATGCTCTTTCTTGAGCTAGCTTGAGTTCTAATGCCTCAACCTCTATCATTTGTCTGTCATTTAAATCCAATTGTAATCCCAATTCTTTAGTTCTTAATTGAGCTTCTTGTTCGGGAGTAAAATCCGGTTTGTCGTTTTTTTCATGTTGCGCAAATGTTGATACTCCAATCAATAATAATAGTGATAATGCTAATTTTCTCATTTTTATACTTTAGTTTAAGTTGTTAATTGCCTTTAGACCACATTGGCTTTTTAAGGTTTAATTTACAAATATATAAAATTTGAAATAATTAGTAAAAATCTGACCAATATTTCCATGTAATTTTTACAAACCATATCAAATATCCAAATGTAAGTACCAATTTTAAAAATGTTGATCCAACAAAACCAATAAAAGAACCAAATGCAGCCTTGGTTGCCCGATTGGTGTCTTTTGAATCATATAACATTTCACCAATAAATGCTCCAACTACAGAGCCTATTAAAAAGCCCAATGGTATGGGAATTAAAAAACCAACAACCAAACCGATAGTAGTTCCCCACATTCCGTATTTTGTGCCTCCAAATTTTTTAGTCCCAATAGCCGGTACTACGTAATCTAGAATGGAAACGAGAATAGCCAGAAATAAGGTAATTCCTATCACCCAGTAATCCATTGGAACAGCTTTAGTCAAATACAACAGTAATAGTCCTACCCATCCGATTGGTGGACCGGGAATTACGGGTAATACGGAACCGACAATTCCAATTAAAACAAATGCTAATCCGATAATTAATAAAAAAATATCCATAGTTTAAAATCAGAAAATTAAAATAACATCATTTCGATTTGTTAAAATATAAAACCAAATTCCAAATATATAATTTCAAATTGAGGAGTTATCTAAATCATCAAATCAATATACTTATTTCCTTTCTTTAACAAAAAATCCTACCAAAAAGAAAAGTCCTGCAACCAAAGCTGCAATACGGGCAATATAATCTCCGTATTTTGTGTAAAAAGTTATGTGATCATTGGCCAATATCTCACCTTTCAACGCGCCTTGTGTTTCATAGGGTAGTGTTTGTAGAATTTCTCCTTTCTGATTGATAAAAGCAGAAATCCCTGAATTGGCACTTCTAGCTATAGCCCTACGATGCTCGATGGCTCTCAGTTTGGCATAACTCAATAATTGCTTGTGTCCTTGTGTTTTTCCCCACCAACTATCGTTGGTTATTATTGCTAAAAAATTGGCTCCTTTTTGCACGTATTTTCCAACATGTTCGCCATAAATTGATTCGTAGCAAATAATGGGTGCAGCATTTAATTCCATTTGAGGATGCTTAAAATTATTGGGGGATTTTTGAGGTGTTAAAGTTGAAATACTTCCACCTAAATCTATCATAGCATTTCCCAGTAAAGGTTCCAATACACTTCTAAAAGGAAAATGTTCAACACCTACTACCAATTTGGATTTGTAATAGATGTCTGGGTTTTGATTCAAGGTAACATAAATGGCGGCATTGTAACTCTCATACCAAGCCAAATCGGAATCTATAAATCGATTACCTGTTGGCGTTTTGGGAATTGAAGCAGGATAAATATTATAAGAGTCAATCCCTGTTAAAAAGGTTGCATTTGGATGAAGCATTTCAAATTGAAGGATTTTTTGAAATGCATTGGTTTTTAAAAAATCTTCATAAGTGATTCTATTTGAAAAAACAGTTTCAGGAGCCAAAACATAACTTACTTCCGCATCCATTTGAGGCTCGGCTAATGTTAAAAGTTCATGAGCTATTTCTTCGTGTGAACGATGGTATTTCTCGGTATACGGATCAGTATTGGGTTGGATTACTACAGCTTTCATAGCCATTCCATTTTCCGTATAGGTATAATAACGATACATTGAAATAAATATGCCCAAAACAACAATACTGGTTGCCAAAATAGCTTTTTGATACAATATTTTTTTGGAGCCATGTTTACTAAAATGCATCCAACCGGTATAAATCAGCATATTTACCAATAAAATCCAAAGACTTCCTCCAAAAATACCGGTTATTTCATACCATTGAATCCATTGTATTTGTTCGGAAAAGACATTCCCCAATGTCAGCCATGGCCATGAAAAATCCCAATTGTGGTGAAATTTTTCGAATGCAATCCAAAATGCTGCTAAAAATATCAAACTAAATCGCATGGATTTTCGACGAGCTATCCAATGATAAAATTGGAAAACCATACTCATGAGCCATGAATTAACTAATATTGCGAATACTGAACCAAAAGAAGTGGCATTCCAAATCCACCAAGTGGTTATGACATTCCAAATTAAAAAAGTCAAATAGGAAATTGAAAAAGTATACCAACCTTTTCTTTTTGAATTGGAATTTCTAACTTGATTTTCTGCCAGTAATAAGGGTACAAAAGCTATGAAAATCAATAGACTGAATCCATACGTGGGCCATGATAATGCTAGAAGCAAACCCGAAACGACAGCCCATAAGTAGTTTTTATACATGTGAATAGAATCTCATTTGAAAGATTTTCAAAAATAGCAATATTTTAGGAATCATGCAGTTAATTCATAATGAGCAATTTATTAATTTATAGGTTATCTAAATGCTTCAAAATCAACTTTTACGGAAAAGATATGGCTATACAGCGCATTCCCAACACTGGCGATATTCGTCAAAGCATAATCCACTTGGATGCCATTATAATTAAAACCTACACCAATATTAGGCTGAAAACTGAGATTTTTACTTTCGTCAAATTGGGTTTCTTGTTGAATATTATTCAATCCACCTCTCAGAAAAACCATATCCAAATAATCAGCTTCAAATCCAAAAGCTGGTTCCACGCTAACCCATTTACTACTGATGATGTCATTGGTTTGGGTAAAACGCAAATTTATATCCAATGCTGTGTGTAATCCAATATCTCTGGTTATCTCCCAATCTTTTCCAATACCTAATTGTGCTTTGGGAATTGTAATTTCCGTTGTCTCTGGCAATTCCTGATTTTGATCGGGAATAGCAGCTTGAATATTGGCAAATTCATCTTCATTGATACTCCAAACATTAAATGTGGTAGTTATGTCTCTGAGCATCACTCCATAATGCCATGAATCCTGATGTAATTGCCAACCTGCATCCATACCAAAACCAAAGGATGTAGCAAATTTTCCAATACGACGATGTATGACTTTGGCATTTACACCCCAACTGTACTCTTTCGAAAATGGTTTGCGTGCATAACTAAATTGCAAAGCATAATCTGCAGCAGAAAATAAATTTATATTGTCATAATTTATATTTCCTTCACTGTCAATGAGTTCGGTTGTGTCTAAAATATCATCAACCCCAAAACGAATCAAACTCAATCCTATAACCGAATACTTATCTATAGGCATCGCAAAACCAATATAATCGTATTGAGCAATATTGGCAAAATAGGCTGCATGCATCAAGCCTAATTGGTAATCTTCTATTCCTGCCAATCCTGCCGGATTCCAATATCCCGAAGTCACATCATTAACTTTACTAACAACAGAGTTACCCATACCCATAGCACCAGCATCCACTCCGATGTTGAGAAACTCATTGGAATACTTGCGTGAACTTTGAGCCCAACCCGATATTACAATGCTAATTGATAAGATGATAACTTTAAAATATTGCTGATTCACTGATGTATATTTTTTCTAATCAATATTGTCGAAACGAAAATACAAATTACTTTTCAAATATAACTCTGTTTTAAAACACTTATTGTGTCAGAAATAGATTCAATTTATTATTTTTATGTAGGTTTGCACAACTTAATATCAATGATTTGGATACCCGACTAAAATTTCAAAATCTTCATTTTTTTTCAAAATTGGTAAAAGCTTATTTGAATCAAAACGAGCTTATTTTTTCACTATATAATTTATTTCCAACTCTTGAAAATTTTCCAAAAGTAATTGAATTCAAGTCCAAACAAGCTATAGATCGTGATAATTTGGTTCAAGTATTGAATACTCAATATGCTTCCATTACAGATGCAGGTCTTACCCTTCAAAATATTGAAAAACTTAGACTAGACAATACATTTACAATTACAACCGGACACCAACTCAATTTATTCTCAGGACCTCTTTATTTTATTTACAAGATTGTTTCTACAATCAAATTGACACATCAACTTCAACTTCAATATCCCAATTTTAACTTTGTACCTGTTTATTGGATGGCAACAGAAGATCACGATTGGGATGAAATCAATCATTTTAATATCAAAGATTCACATCAAATAAAATGGAATAATGATGTTGATTTTGCAGTCGGAACGGTTCATACCGATGGTTTGAGAAATATAATGGAGGAATTGAAACCTATATGGAATTCAGATGACTTTGGTTCTGAACTTTTAAATATGTTTGAAGCAGCTTATTTAAAAGGATATTCCTTATCTGATGCTACTCGAGTATTGGTACATCAACTTTTTAGTCAATATGGTTTAGTCATTTTGGATGCGCAAGATCGGTTGTTGAAAAAGAGTTTTATTCCGATCATGAAACAGGAAATGGATCAGCAGGTTGTTTTTAAAGATGTTATCCAAACCAACCAATTTCTCAAAGAAAATGCTTTTGAAACGCAAGTAAATCCTCGTGAAATCAATTTTTTTTATTTGACCCAAAATGCACGTCAACGCATTCTTAAAGAAGCTGATTTATTTAAAGTAAACCATACTGATATTGTTTTTACAACTCAAGAAATGGAAATTGAATTGGAATCTCATCCTGAAAGATTTAGTCCCAATGTATTGATGCGACCTTTATACCAAGAAAGTATTTTACCCAATTTGGCTTATATAGGTGGTGGTGGTGAAATCAACTATTGGTTACAACTCAAAGGAGTTTTTGATACATTTCAAATCCCATTTCCAATGTTGGTTCTACGAAATTCAGCACTTTGGGTCACTGAAAAACAAATTAGAAAGTGGGAAAAATTAGGTTTATCTACAACCGATATGTTATCTCATTCTCAAGAGATAGCCAATCTAATCATCAATCAGAATGAACCTCAGAATAAACCTGATTTCCAGGAACTTGAAAATGATTTGAAGCAATTGATAAATCCCATTGAAAATTGGGCTGTTCATGTTGATCCTACTTTAATTCCAGGGATTAAAGGAACATTGCAAAAACAACTCAATGAATGGGCGCATTGGGAACAAAAATTACAAAGATCCTTAAAGAAAAAAAATAGTGACGCATTGGAAAGAGCTGAAATAATTAGAGCCGAACTATATCCAAATGATTCCCTACAAGAACGCTTCCTCAATTTTAGCGTTTTCTACAAGGATATGGGAGGTGCGTTTATCCGACAACTTTGGAACGAGTTTGATCCATTGGCCTTCGAATTTAAAATTTTGAAACTTCCTAATTCACAAAAATTCTAACTAAAATTTCATGAGTGTTTTTCTGTAAACCCCTTGTTGATCGGAAAGCTCGATTATATAAAATCCCGGTTTCCAATCGATCGTTGAAATCTGAAAGTTTTCATCTTTATTGGGAATTGTGAAATTTTGTAATTCCTTGCCTTCATATGAAAAAATTCTTACATCCATTTGATTTTTAATACCTGAAAAAAACAAAAATTCATTGATTGGATTGGGATAAACTAAGATTTCATTATCGTTTACACCTTCTTGGGCTAAAGCATTTGTTCCGGTAAAACTGATACTGGTTACAACCGATTCGTCATTGATACCTCCATTTACATAGTTTGTATGACGTCCACTATGTTGCAAATCTACTGTTAGAATACCTCCTACAAAAGTAGACAAATCTTCATTTATTGTAATATACGGGTCACTATTATGCGTTGTGGCTTGATAACTTGGTCCCAGTTGTACTCCATTAATTAAAATTCTAAACCAAGAAGTTTGAGGGGTATAATACTGCGACATCTTAAACTGTAAATTCATCATCAAAGCAGTCAAATCAACGGCATTCACTCTAAATTTCAAACCTGAAATAAAATCTTTATTGTCATGCCATGCTTGATATTCTGTTGTTGCATTTGTCCCAACCCAATTTTTATTGGCATATTTTTGATGTAAACTGATATAGTTGTATACCGTATTTAAATATATATCAGAAGACACATTGTAGATGGGCGCAAAAAACGAACTAAAAAAATTGTTGTTGAAAGGTTCCGAGTAAGGTATGGTGATCAATTGAGGTAATGTTGAAATAAAATATTCTTTCCATGCTGAGTGCATATTACCACATTTGGTTCTGATATATACCCGATAAGCCGTAGCAACTTGAAGAGAATCAATCGTATAGGGTAGGGTCACTTGAATCCAATTATTATCGCTTAATTCCGTATTTTGTGGAACAATGGCCAACTCACATAAGGTATTGCCATTCAAAACGTCAATATGTATGGAATTTTCAGTGCTTGTTAATTGATAATCATTTGAGTTGATGAGGCAAGTTGCTTCTTTCAATTGAATATCATCAACGTATGCAGTTCTAATCAAATTTGTTCCTGAAAATTTACTGATGTGTTCCATCTCCAAAGTAATGGTTTGACCAATATATTCAGTTAAATCTAATACAATGGTCTCAAAATCCAAATCTCCATTTATTTCACTTGTAAAAGTCCAAGTCTTTACTAACCCATTAATTTTAACTCTAAAATAACTTTCAACTTTTTGTTTAAGTTTAAAACTAAAAATGGGCTGAGTGGGATTGTTGGTTAGGTCAATGATAAATTGTACTTTACTTAAGAATTCTGTATTAGAATTCCATATATCTGAACTAGACCATATATTTGATTGTACTGCATCTAAAGCACCTCTGAACAGCATTCCATTATTTGTTCCATCCGCAGCAGCTATGTTAGAGACATAAGCTTGACCCAAATATCCAATTTTCATATGATAGTTACGCTCATTGTTTCCATCAAAATCTATAATAGTCGGGATTGAAATTACATTGGGTTTGGTGTCAAAATAAGTGCTTGCCAATCGTGGTGAATATGTGTCACAATCTGTTTTAACAACAAGGATATAATGTTCAGCAGGTGTTAAGTTGGTTATATTTATAACATTTCCATTAACTGAAGAAAATACGTCAGGTTGGGGAGTGTTTTGAACATAAGGAAGAAAGTGATAGGATGTTACAGCAGGATTGGGTGTCATATTTGCAGTGGCAGTCGTTTGGGTAATATTCGTAACATTGCCCGTAAAACCTGCTTGAATGCATCTTACCAAATTGCCTTTAAATTCGGTTTTAGGATATGAATTTTCATATAGAGTTCCTCCGCCTCCCGGATTTCCCCACATGGAAATTTTACTTCGAGTTGGTGCATTGTTAAAATTCTCAACCCCATAAAAACCAGTTAGAGCACTTGAGGTGTATCCAATGCCAACTTCCTGTACATCAATAACTAAATTTTGAATACCATCATAATAAAAAGGGGTATTAAAAGGAATGATGATATCTGTAGCATTGCTAGAAAAAGTGCCATTGAAAACTTCTGTTAAGCCGGTTGTAATAAATGGATCACCCAATTGAAACTCATCCACATCTGTCATTCCAATTTTAACAATCCATTCGGCAGAATTTGTAAAATTGCTGTTAGAAAAAGCAGTTGTATATCTGATTTCATTTATGCTTCCTCCAAATTGCAATTGATCGGGATAATATAGGGTTTGTGAATGTGAAAATTCCTGTTGTGGTACTATGGGTTGATTGGTGAAATCTAAATTAGCGCCAATACTGATATTGGTTACGGTTTCAGTTTGAGCCCATATGTAGTTACTAAGAAATATTATAATTGGAAATAGTTTTCTCATGTTACTATTTTATAAAAAAATAAGCGTGTTTCTGTTTCACAGTTTGTTTAATTAAAATTAAAAAAATCTGTGTCTTGCATGCAAATATAATTTATAATCGATTTATTAAGTTCATTAGGTTAAATTTTTTAAAGAAACATTAATAATGTTTATTAATCTTCCAACTTATTTATTCTTTGTTTATTTTTCGTGAGCATGGGCAATATTTTGTAAATTTGCCAATTAATTCTTGAAATATGTTTGAATGGTTTTATAGGTTGTTTTTACCGACTGAAAATCCTGATGTTACACAATCATTGGTAACGATAATGCTGGCAGTAGGCGGTGGAATTTTGTTGGGTAGAATTAAGATTTTTAAAGTATCACTTGGCGTATCAGCTGTAATGTTTGTTGGTTTAGTACTAGGACACTATGGTTATAGGATCAACACTGAAATATTGCATTTTATTCGCGATTTTGGGTTGATTCTATTTGTTTATGGGATTGGGATACAAGTTGGGCCTTCATTCTTTTCTTCTTTTAAAAAGGAAGGACTTAAACTCAATTTTTTAGCAGTTAGTACTGTAATATTGGGTGGTATAGTTACGTATGTGCTTTTTAGGACAACTGGTTTAGGAATGGAGAATATGGTAGGAGTGATGTCGGGTTCGGTTACCAATACTCCTGGATTGGGAGCTGCTAAAAGTACATTACAGGAAATTCAACTTCAATTTCCTGAAAAATCATTCGCAGATCCGGCTATTGCCTATGCTATTACCTATCCTTTAGGTGTGTTTGGGATTATTTTAATAATTATTTTAAGCAAACTTATCTTTAAAATTGATCCGGATAAAGAAATGAGAAAATTTCGTTTGATGAAAATCAAAAGCGAAGAACCCTTAATTGCAAAAAAATGTAGGATTACCAATCCCGACTATTTTGGTAAAAGTATTTTTCAAACCTTGAAGGAAGTTGGTCATGAGGTTTTGATTACGCGTTTGAAACACAGTAAAAACGATGCTGTCTTTTCACCGGCATTGGACAGTCAATTGTTGGAGAAGGATGTAATGATGGTTTTTGGAGTTGAAAAAGAAGTCGATGCTTTTATTCAAAAAATAGGTAGAGAATCAAGTGATTTGTTTATTGAAACGACGAGTGATATTCAAACCAAGAATATTTTTGTAACCAATCCTAAAGCCATACATAAAAAATTGAGTGAATTGGATTTATACAACAAATACGAACTGAAAGTAACCAGAGTAATCAGAGCCGGAAAAGAAATGTTGGCTCGTCCATCTTTGGAATTATTTTATGGAGATAAAATGTTTGTGGTAGGTACTAAAGAAGCGATAGATGAAGTAGCAGTAATTATTGGAAATTCGGAAAAGAAACTCATGGAACCCGATTTTTTATCACTTTTTGGCGGTTTGTTAATTGGTGTTATTTTAGGTTCAGTACCCATCATGATTCCATCTTTACCGGTTCCTATCAAGTTGGGTTTTGCAGCCGGACCACTTATTGCCGCTTTGTTAATTAGTAGGTATGGTGGAATTGGAGTAATCCATTCCTATATCAACAATGGTGCGATTTTCTTTATGAAAGACTTGGGAATTTGTTTGTTTTTCGCAGCTGTTGGCGTTTATGCAGGCGAAGGTTTTTCGGCAAATTTTATTCAATACAACGGATGGATGATGATGTATTATGGAATGTTTATCACTTTTGTCCCATTAATTACCTTGGTGTTGGTGGGAACTTTTGTGTTCAAACTCAATTTTTTACAACTAACAGGTTTGATGAGTGGCACTTATACAGATCCAGCTGCATTGTCTTTTAGTACGGCTTATTTAGATTCTGATGTGCCTATCCAATCCTACGCTACCGTTTATCCTTTGGTTACCATTTTTAGAATTTTTATTGCACAGTTACTCATCCTCATGTTTGTATAATAGTCAAAATTTAAAAAAACCAAAAAAGTATTTAGTTTCCCAATTTTATTCCGTAAATTCGCTCTTTTTTTCAAATAAAACAATTGTTCAATCGATTGATAAGGTTGTTTTAATAGTTTATAATTTTTTTAATAATCAAAGGAATGTATATCATTTACATTCATTAAAATAGGAGTACAATACTCAAATGTCATTATGAACAGAATACCAGAATCAGAACTCGTTTTAAATCCTGATGGTAGTGTATATCATCTTAATTTATTACCCGAAAATGTAGCAGAAACCGTCATATTTGTTGGAGATCAAGATCGCGTGCCCAAAGTAGCAGCTCATTTTGAAACGATTGAATTTGAAACGCAGAAAAGAGAATTTAGAACCATTACGGGAACCTATAAAGGTAAAAGAATGAGTGTCATTTCAACAGGAATTGGACCTGATAATATCGATATCGTAATGAATGAATTGGATGCCTTATTTAATATCGATTTAAAAACGCGTACGATTAAGGAAAAACTTACTTCGATTACAATTGTAAGAGTTGGGACTTCCGGATCATTACAAGCCGATATTCCGGTGGATCATTTTGTATTGGCCGATTATGGTATTGGATTTGACGGTATGTTATGGTCCTATGATTGTAATGCTGTTTTGGAACATGAATTGGCAGATGCATTTGTAGCACATACTGGTTACATGTCTGAAAAAGCGAAACCTTATATCGTTCAAAACAGTCCGGAATTGGGTGATAAATTGGCGGGTAATCCCAAAGTGCACAGAGGTATAACTGCTACAGCCGGTGGTTTTTTTGGACCTCAAGGTCGCGTATTGCGATTGGCATTACAAGATACTGAACTCAATCATAAAACCGATTCGTTTCTGCATAAAGGCCACAGAGTTACCAATTTGGAAATGGAAACTTCAGCAATTTATGGTTTGTCAAAATTAATGGGACACAAAGCTTGTTCTATGAATTGTATCATCGCAAATAGAGCCAATAAAACATTTAGTAAAGACCCATATGCAGCTGTTGAAGAATTGATTTTGTACACTTTAAATCAATTGTCAAAATAAGTACGTAAAATATTTATCACATTTTGTCGTTTTATTATAAAAAACTGTATGTTTGCAACGAAGATAATCATGCAGACAAAATGTTTTTATCTTATTCAATAAATTTAATTCACTTTTATTTAAAAAATGAAAAAATTAGTATTTTTTGCAGTTTTACTTGTATTGGTTACCAGCTTGGAATCATGTGGATCCAGAAAAAAAGGATGTGGTTTAACTGCTGACAATCAAAATGTTCCTGTACAACAAGAAGTTGTTGTGGCTGAAGCTACCGAGTAATCAAAAAATTTTTTGATTGTATTTCTCGGGGTATTTTGCCGGAATTGTTTTGTAAAAAGTTTCTATTTTACCCATATCTTGATTAAAATCCTCTGTTAAGTGGATTAAATCGCCTACACCTGCAATTTTCTTTTCGTAATCCAAATAACCCAATGCTACCGGTAATTGGGCGCTTTTGGCTATGTGATAAAACCCGGTTTTCCATTTTTCTACGCGACTTCGGGTTCCTTCTGCCGGAACCATCAAAACAATTCTATCGTTTTGTTCCAGCGTTTCAATAGCAAATTGAACCATATTTCCTTTTTTACTTCTATCTACTCCTATGGCTCCCATCATTTTAAAAAACCAACCATGCAGACCTTTGGTAAAGGAATCTTTGATAAAAAACTTTACCGGTACTTTTTGTTCCCAAAAAACAGCCAATGAAAAAACCAAATCCCAGTTGGAAGTATGTGGTGCTGCAATCATGACGCATTTATTCACATTGTATGCGTGGGGATAATTACTTTTCCATCCCAAAATAAATAAAACAAATTTTCCTATTAAACTTTTCATGTGTATATAATTTCGTAATTAATTGATTTTATGTGTTTTATATTTTAATGCAAAGACGCAATCCCGATAGCTATCGGTACCAATATTCAATAACCAATATTGAATAACTAATAACTATTAACCATCCCGATAGACCTGCCAAGCCAAAGGCATGGTATCGGGACCAATAACCAATTAACTAAAAAAATCTTTTAACTTAATAATTATTGTTCACATTAATCTATCAATAAGTATTGTATATTCTTAATAATACTTCGTTCATTTTTGATCTTACTTCACTACTTTTTTCCATGAAATTATTATTCATATAACTAAAAATCAAAAATGTTCCTTTTTTGGTAATAAGATAGCCACTCAAATTATGGTTGTTACTCACCGAACCGGTTTTAGCAAATATATACGTGAATTCCGATGGATACCACTTATGTAAAGTACCTGTTTTTCCATTATGCGGCATCAATTGCATAGCATTTTCTGGGCCCCATTCTTTTTGCATTTTATCCAAAATATACACCATATCATGTGGCGTAAAGAGATTGTACCGCGATAAACCTGAAGCATCTACCCAACGCGGTTTTTGAGGAATATCTCTGAATAGGGAATCCAATGCCAATTGTATACTATTGGAAACTTTATATTGATTAGTTGTATTCTTGGCAATGATGAGCAATAACTGTTCAGCCATAAAGTTTTCACTTTCATTCATCAATCTAGAGTACAAAGGTCGAGTAGGAGTGCTTTTTTTTAATTTAAATACATCTTCAAAAGCCAAATGACTGAAATAAATGGGTTTGTGTATCGTATCACTTAACAAATGTGCACTTAATTCAAGCGAAGTTTTAAATGGAATCTTTCTATTTGAATCAAAGTTTTCCGGATTGTAATAAAACTGATTTTTAAAAAAATCCCGATGATAATCAATGGAATTGGTTGGGAAAGTATTTTTTTGAAAATAATTGGGAATGATTTGTTTCCCATTTAACAATGCAAAATTACCATATATGGGAAACAAACTTTTTTCGGGCATATAATAAAATTGATAATCATCCCATTGCCAACCATCTCCGAATACGAAATCTGAAAAAGGCTCCTCAACTATTGCTATGGGTTTGATTTGAGTAGATAAAAACTCATATGTAGAATTGGGTAAGGAATCATGCAGAAAAGATGGATCAGCAAGAGGTTTGATATATATAGTATCTTTTGATTCATAATAACTCAATGTAGCTATTGAATCTGAAAGATAATGTTTGGCAGTATACAACGTGAATAATTTCACGGTACTTGCAGGTGTAAAATATAAATCAGAATGGTATGAAATCAATGTTTTTCCCGAAGCGGGATCAAAAACCATCAAACCTGAAAAATAAGGATGTAGTTTTGGATTTGACAATTCTTTTACAATTTGTTTTTCAATGGAACAAGACTGTATCAGGAGACATCCCATAAACCAAAGTGTAGCGTATATGTATTTTGTTTTAATTAACATGCTGCGAAAATAATCATTTTATAAAATCTGCATCTGTAAAACCTATCAAATATACTTTTTCTTGAGCTCTAGTTATTGCAGTATAGAGCCAACGCCAGTATTCCATATTTTGTCCGTTGGGTAAATACGGTTTTTCGATAAACACATTTTTCCATTGTCCACCTTGTGATTTATGACAAGTTATGGCATAAGAAAATTTAACTTGTAAGGCATTGTAGTATTTATCTTCTTTGACACTTTGGTAAATTTTGTATTTAGCATTCAAATGCGCATAGTCTTTGGCAATTTCATTGTACAATTTTAAACCATCTTCATAGGTAAGAGCTGGAGCATTGACAGTCAAGGTATCTAGCAAAAGCACGACGTCAAAAGCTTGTTGTCTTGGATAATCAACCAGTTTGACTGTTGCTTCGGCAAATTTGAATCCATATAATTCCACCCGATTGCGAATGGATAAAATTTGACAGGTATCACCATTCGCTATAAAACCGGCTTCCGAAGTGTCATCAAGCCAGTAATAGTTGTTTTTGACTACCATGACATAATCACCCGATGATATATCACCTTCTTTGCCCATGATGCGCGTCCGGATTTGTTCATTGTACTGATTCGCTCGTTTATTGGCCCATACAATAATAGCAGTATCTTCAATACTCTCATTACCATAAGATTGAAAAATGGCATCTTGAATTTCATAACCATCAATGAGCCTAATGGTATCAGGATTATGAAGATTGAAAAGAAAATCGTCTGTCGACATTTCATTAATCTTTTCCCTTAAAACAGTTGCATTGTCCAATATTCCCGAAGTTTTTTCTTGTCGCATGACTTCGGTGAGTTCAATTTCCGTAATTTCCTTACTGTATTCTAAAGTGAGTTTATCCAAGTCAAGAGCAGGACTTACTATTGATTTAACCGGTGGAAGTTGGGCTGTATCACCAATAAATACAAGTTTACAACCGGCGCCGCTGTAAACAAATTTTATTAAATCAGCTAAGACAGAATTATTCTTAAATACAGACAAGTCTTCAGATTGATCCGAAATCATGGAAGCTTCATCAACAAAAAACAAAGTTTGAGTATAAGTGTTTTTTTTAAGTTCAAAACTCACTCCACCACTTTTATTTCTCTTGGAATGATAGATTTTTTTATGAATGGTAAATGCTTCCTTTTCGGCATATTGTGCCAAAACCTTAGCTGCCCTACCTGTTGGAGCCAATAAAACCGATTTTTTTCCAGTAGGTTCTAGGTGATTTACAATTGTACTGATGACAGTTGTTTTTCCAGTTCCGGCATAACCTTTTAAAAGGTATAAAGCATGAAGGTTAGTATTGAATATAAAATCGGAAAAGCTTGCTAACATTTTGTCCTGCAAGGCAGTAGGTTGGTGTGGAAATTTCTGAATGAGAAATTTATAAAAGTTTTGTGCCGTTTGAATCATGTTTTTTAATGTAACTACAAAGTAAAGATTTTTTTTATATTGAAAAACCATTGGCACAATTATTGGGAACAATTAGAATAACTTTGTAAGAACACTTTTATGTGTCATTTTTTTTTTTAAATTTGCGACGTAACAAAACTTAATTTTACACATCATGAGTCTATTATTTTTTATTATTGCCATTTTAGTATTAATACTAGCATTTTTATTTTTAGCTAAACTGTTAGTAGAAAATGTGCCTAAGAAATACTTTCCTTTTATTTCGTTATTTCTTTTATTGATATCAGTTTTCCTAGGATATAAAATTGTATATAGTGTTGTAGGTGATATTAAATTCAATAAAGAAAAAGTGGTACGTTATCAAAAAGCCATCGATGGATTGAAATTAATTAGAGATGCTGAAGTTGCTTATAAAAGTGCCAAAGGTGATTATACAAGTGATTATGCCAAACTGATTGATTTCATAGAAACAGGAAGCACTCCGATTATACAAACTATTGAAAAATCAATTAATGTTGTAGATAGAGGTATATCTAGAGAAAAAGAAATTAAAGTAATTGATACTATTGGTTGGGAAAAAGTAATCAAAGACTTTGAAAAGAGAGATTATAAAAATATGATGTATATACCAGGAACTACTACCAAATACGAGTTGAAAACTGGATATGTAGAAAAAGGGAAAGACAAATACAAAGCACCGGTTTTTGAAGCAAAAATTGCTAAAATGGTGCTGTTGGAAGGTTTGCCTAAAGGTTTAATAGAACGTGAATTAAACGCTGAGGGAATTGATGAAGTGAATGGCGAAAACATTACTGTTGGAACTTTGGAAGATGTCAAAGAAACCGGCAACTGGCCTCCTATATATGATACTAGAAAAATTTCAGACACAAAATAAATTATCCGAATCAACTAATTTCGGGAAAAGTCATTTATCCATCCAAATTAGTTTGGATGGATTTAGCTTTTGTATATTCGATAAGGATTTGGTTGATGTAATTTTTTTGAAAAAATTTGAATTTTCTGAAAGAGCGCAAAATCCAGAACAACTTTTAAATTTTATCAAACAGATATTTGAAAAAGAAAATGTCTTAAAAGAAAAATTTGAATCGGTCAATATCTCTCATCAAAATAATTTAGCTGTTTTGGTTCCTGAGTCCTTATATGACTCCGAATACAAAGCCGATTATTTGAAGTATTCAGTTAAAGTATTGCAAGATGACTCAATAGCTGTGGAAGATATTGAAAATTATGAGGCGAAAAACGTATACATCCCATTTACTGCTGTCAATAATTTTATGAAGGAGATATATGGTGAATTTGAATCGCTTCACACATCGACTGTCTTATTAAACTCACTTTTAAAATATTTTAAAAACACAATTAAAAAGTACTTTTTTGTCAATGTTTCCAAACATTCAATTGAATTGGTATACATGCAAAATGGTGAAATTCAATTGTATAATTCATTTTTGTACTATACCAAGGAAGACTTTATATATTACATTTTATTTGCTATGGAACAATTGGGCTTAGATCCTGATTCCCAACCGGTCACGTTTATTGGAGATATTGAAAAAGAATATTCACTATATAGCATTACTTACCAATATGTAAGACATGTGAACTTTTTAAATATCAATAATTTTAGTTTGTCAGATGATTTTTATCAATTGAATTCAGGGTTGAATCGACATCAATTTTTTGAATTGCTCAATCAATTCTGATGCGTATTATTTCCGGCAAACACAAAGGCAAGCGTATTCAGGCTCCTTCCAACTTACCTGTACGTCCTACTGCCGATATGCAAAAAGAAGCCCTTTTTAATGTCATAAATAACTATTACAATTTTGATCAAATTGCCTTATTAGATTTATTTGCTGGTACTGGAAATATTTCATATGAATTTGCATCGCGTGGAACACCTGAAATTACGGCAGTAGATGTTCATTTTGGATGTGTTAATTTTATCCAAAAAACAGCTAAAGAATTGAACTTTGATATATTAACAATAAAAAGTGATGTGTTTAGCTTTTTAGAAAAAAGTCACCAACAATATGATGTAATTTTTGCCGATCCACCTTATGACTTGGATTTAAAATTATTTGAGAAAATTCCCCAACTTGTGTTTGAAAAAGAACTTTTAACTGATGTTGGGATGTTGATTGTGGAACATTCCAAACACACGTCACTTGAAAAAATACCTCATTTTAGCTTCCAAAAAAATTATGGTGGAAGTGTGTTTAGTTTTTTTGAATTTATATCGAAGATTTAAACGAATTTAATTTTGCGAAAAATTTATTTTGAGCCTCTTTTTTATTAGGTTTAATATGTGATATTTAATGATGTTTATGTATTTTGAGGGATATTTCAAAGAAAGTCCATGTGCGCTCTTTTAGTGTTAAAAATTGTGGTTAGTTTTTGAAATACTCATTTTTTTTATACTTTTACCCTTTCACATTTTTAATAATTCTAAATTTTTATTTAATGAAAAAAATTACATTTTTATTTTTAACTTTTTTACTTTTTGTTACAAGTTGGCAATCTTATGCACAGTTTACAGAAAGTTTTAATTCTGAAATTCCTGCAACATGGACAGTATTAAATGCTGATGGTGGGCTTTATTCATGGGCATACTCAACTACTACTCCTTATGCAGGGGCAGGACAAGCTCAAATTCATTGGGAAAGTGGTGCCCATAATGATTATTTAATATCACCAGCTTTTGTTGTAAATGCAGGAGTTTCTGATAGAGTTTCTTTTTACACCGCAATTAGTGGTACTTATTTTACAGAAAGTTTTGATGTCAAATTGTCAACAACAGGTGGAAATACAGCTGGAGATTTTACAGTAACTTTAGGTAGTTATGTTGAAACTAGCGCCGCTCCTGGACATTCTCTTAGACAATATGATTTATCTTCTTACGTTGGACAGACTGTTTCTATTGCTATAGTTGCAACTGGAACCGATCGTTTTTATCTTTACGTAGATGAGTTTACTGTTGACACGCCACCAAGTTGTCCAACTCCAACTACATTAGCAAATTCAAATATTACAAGTACCTCAGCAGATTTTAATTGGACAGAAAGTGGTACTGCTACTTCATGGACGGTTGAGATTAAAACAGGTGTTGATTTTGTACCCGGAACAAATGCTAATGATTGGATTCAAACAGTTTCAAACCATCCGGTTAACTTTGCAGTATTTCAACCAAACACGACTTATTATTGGTATGTAAAAGCTAATTGTGGTAGTGAATCAAGTACTTGGGCTGGTCCATATTCATTTTATACGGGATATTGCATACCGGTAGCTACATTAAACGGTTCTTATATAGATGGTGTAACTACAACAGACGCTTTAAACAACATAAGTAATTTAGCAACTGGCTTTACAACAGATGGTTATGCGAATTATTTTGATACAAATACGGTTGAAACTTTTGCAGGAGGACAATTTGATTTTAATTTTTCTATTGTAGGAGGTACTGTAGGTGCAGCTATATGGGTAGATTGGAATAATAACTTGATTTTTGAAGTTGCTGAAGTTGTGTATACTACTACAACTTATGGAAATGGGCCTTTTACCGGAACTGCTGTTATTCCTAATGCCGTTCCAAATGGTGATTATAGAATTCGCGTAATGGTTGATTACAACGATTCAAATCCAGGAGATGATGGAGCTTGTGGGTTTACATCGGGAAGAGGTGAAGTTGAAGATTACAAATTGACCATTTCTGATGCCCCAACCGACGCTCCAGATTGGTATAATATCCAATGGTTGTCTGACGGATCGAATGGAAGTAATACTTCCTTAACTGTAAATGCTTGGTCAACTGTAACTGGATATGCACAAGCATGGGAGCCTGGAGTTACTGATGCTGCAGGACAAGGTGCCGGTTTGGAATGTTGGATTGGAGGAAATCCTTCAAATACAGATCCTGCTACATGGCCTGAAGATGCTTGGGATGTAGCTACTTATTTTGGAGATTCAGGTAATAATGATGAATACTCTATAAATAAAGTCATGGATTTCAGTGGAACAGTTTATGTTGCCTCTCGTTGGAGATTGAATGGAGCACCTTATGTATATGGCGGTTATAATAATCCATGGAATGGAACAAGTGCTAACAGTATCGAGTTAATTGTAAATCCTGTATTAGCCAATGATAATTGTGCAGGTGCAGTTTCTCTTACTGTAAATTCTAATTTAACTTGTACTTCAATTACATCGGGAACAACTGTGAATGCCACAGAATCACAAGCGGATGACAATGCTCCTTGTGCTGGTAATAATGATGATGACGTATGGTATAGTTTTGTTGCTACTGCTTCAACTCATGTTGTGACTTTATCCAATGTAGTAGCTGTAACAGGTACGAGTACTGATATGTATTTTCAAGTTTTAAGTGGCACATGTGGAAGTTTAACTAGTGTATTATGTTCAGATCCAAATTCAGCTTCACTTTCAGGGTTAACTATTGGAGGAACCTATTACGTAAGAGTTTATAGTTATGCGTCTACTTCACGTCAAACCTTTGATATATGTATCGGAACGCCACCACCACCACCAGCCAATGATAATTGCGACGGTGCTTATACCTTAACTGTAAATTCTGATTATGCTTGTGGTGCTGTTACAAGTGGAACTTTGGCAAGTGCTACCCCTTCAGGAGTTAGTGAATCAGCTTGTTTTGGAACAGAAAACGACGATGTATGGTTCAGTTTTGTTGCTACAAGTACTACACATAGAATTAGTCTACTAAATATTACACCTAGTACAGATATGTATCATTCTTTATGGACAGGTGGTTGCAGTGGACTTACTTTGGTATCAGGTTCATGTAGTGATTCTGACACCAGTAATCCTACTGGATTGGTTATTGGTACTACCTATTACGTAAGAGTAAATTCATACGGATCAACATCAGGGTTGTTAACTGCTTTCAATGTGTGTATTGGTACACCACCACCACCACCGGCAAATGATGAATGTAGTACCGCTATTAATGTAACTACCTTACCTTACTCCAATACGCAGGATGCTTCTGGTGCTACTAATAATGCCGGATTTATTTTAGCTTGTACTTCTGGATCTTATGGAGGTATGAATGACGGCGTATGGTATTCTTTCACAGTTGAGACTGCAGGTTCATTTACTGTTGCTTTATCTGGAGTAGGAGCATGGGATCCACAATTGGATGTGTACAGTGGAAGCTGTGGTACATTTACTTGTGTTGCTAATCAAGATGTTGGGATAAGTGGAGGTGCTGAAACAGCTACTTTTGCAGGCGAAGCTGGAGTTACTTATTATGTTAATGTGGGATATTGGAGTCCTACAACCAATAATTCTGAAGGACCTTTTACTGTTAATATTTCAGGTGATGGAACTTTAGGAACTCCTATTACTAATATTGATGGATTTAAATTGTATCCAAATCCAACCAACAGTGTTCTTAATATTAATGCACTTAATACTATTGACTCAGTTGTGATATATTCAATGTTGGGTCAAAAAGTTATGAGTCAATCTACTGACAATAATCAAGTACAATTAGATTTGAGCAATTTGCCAACTGGTTCTTACATTGTTAGAGTTCAGGCGGGTAATCAAGTAGGATCTTACAATTTGATTAAAAATTAATCTTTTAACCTAAATTTAATTATTAAACCGTCAAATTTATTTGACGGTTTTTTTTGTGCCTAATTTTTTTTACTATCTTTACCTCATATTTTTGTATTTATTAACTAAAACACTTTTTTCACATGAAAAAAATTACATTTTTATTTTTTACATTGTTATTGACTGTCACGAGTTGGCGTGTTAGTGGACAATATTTTTCAGATGGTTTTGAGGGAACTTTTCCTTCTCCATGGACACATGTTCAAATGAATATCGCTGAAACTTGGGCTAGTACAACAGGATCGTTTCACGGTGGAGCTCAATCCATTCAATGTGATTATGATGCTGCATTAGGATTGCAAGATGAGGTAATGATGTCTCCTGTAATTAACTTAAGTGCCTCAACTGCACCTCAAGTTTCTTTTTGGTTTTTAATGAGTTATTATTGGGGTGTTGACCCAAATGATAATTATGATTTAAAAGTAGAAGGTACAACTGATGGAGGTGCAACTTCAACGGTTTTATGGACTGAAAGTGCGCAAGGTGTTTTCGCAAATTGGACTTGGTATCAAGTTACAGTTCCATTAACTGCATTTGTTGGACAATCCAATTTTCAATTAATTTTAAGATATGAAGGTAGTGATGGGGCTCAAGGAAATTTTGATGATATTTTAGTTGAGGAAGCTCCCACATGTCCTGATCCAACTGCTTTAACTGCTACA
>JAABRF010000018.1 GCA_011391075.1 Flavobacteriia bacterium
CTTCGCAGCGAGGCGAGTGGAATTCACACCCGAAAGCTTTCGGGACATTTTCGGTTGATGTCATCCCGGTAGCTATCGGGATTGTCATGCTCATTTCATAAGAAAACCCCATAGGTTTTATAACTTATGGGGTTTAAAGATTAATCTTCCATGCTAAAATCTTCAAGAAACTTGGTCGTATAATTTCCTAAAACAAAATCCGGGTGATTCATCAGTTTTTGGTGGAAAGGAATTGTTGTTTTGATTCCTTCAATATAGAATTCATCCAAAGCTCTTTTCATTTTGGCAATAGCTTCGGGACGGGTTTCGGCGGTGACAATCAATTTAGCAATCATCGAATCGTAATTGGGAACGATGGTATAACCGGCATAAACGTGTGTATCTACGCGTACACCATGTCCGCCAGGCATGTGCAAAGCAGTAATTTTACCGGGACTAGGTCTAAAGTCGTTGTAAGGGTCTTCTGCATTGATGCGACATTCGATAGAATGCATTTTTGGAAAATAATTTTTACCCGAAATAGGCACTCCGGCAGCTACTTTGATTTGTTCGTTGATCAAATCGTAGTTGACAATCACTTGTTCGGTGATAGGATGCTCTACTTGAATACGGGTATTCATTTCCATAAAATAGAAATTGCGGTGTTTGTCCACCAAAAATTCAACTGTTCCGGCACCTTCATATTTGATAGATTCGGCAGCTTTGATAGCGGCTTCTCCCATTTTTTTACGCAACGCATCGGTCATATAAGGAGAAGGTGATTCTTCGGCCAATTTTTGATGACGACGTTGAACAGAACAATCTCTTTCCGATAAATGGCAAGCTCTACCTGTAGAATCACCTACAATTTGAATTTCAATATGTCGGGGTTCTTCTAGGAGTTTTTCCATATACATCCCGTCATTGCCAAAGGAAGCAAAAGCTTCTTGTTTGGCTTTTTCCCAAGATTCTTTGAGTTCTTCTTTTTTCCAAATGGCACGCATACCTTTACCTCCACCACCTGCAGTAGCTTTGATCATCACAGGATATCCGATTTCTTCAGCCATAACGGCAGCTTCTTCATACGTATCAATAATACCTTCCGAACCTGGAATAGTAGGAACTCCGGCTGCTTTCATGGTAGCCTTAGCAGAAGCTTTGTCTCCCATTTTGGAAATCATCTCGGGAGAAGCTCCAATGAATTTGATACCGTGGTCTTCGCAAAGTTTGGAAAATTTAGCATTTTCCGATAAAAATCCGTAACCGGGATGAATGGCATCTGCATTGGTAATTTCGGCTGCAGCAATGATGTTGGACATCTTCAGATAGGAATCTTTACTGGCAGGTGGACCGATACAAACGGCTTCGTCGGCGTATTTTACGTGTAAACTATCGCGATCGGCTGTAGAGTAAACCGCTACAGATTTTACTCCGATTTCTCTACAAGTTCTGATGATACGCAAAGCGATTTCACCTCTATTGGCTATTAATATTTTTTTAAACATAGGTTAAATTCAAAATTTAGCATTCAAAAATGCGGAATTATTAAAACAAGAATTTGGGATTTCTTATCCTACAAAAGATTAAATAATTCAGCTTTTCAAAAAAGTTATTATACCCAATAAACTAAGAAGGATCAACCAAGAATAAAGGTTGTCCAAACTCAACCGGTGATGAATCGTCTACTAAAATTTTGACGATTTTACCGCTAACTTCAGATTCAATTTCATTGAAGAGTTTCATGGCTTCGATGATACAAACTACCGAACCAATTGAAACGGAATCTCCTACGTTAGCAAACATAGGTTTATCAGGGGAAGGTCTGCGATAAAAAGTACCAATCATAGGAGAATTGATGGTTACAAAATTGGCATTTTCATCTACAACTACCGCTTCTTTAACAGGAGTTGCATGAGGAGTTTCAAATGCAGTTTGAGTAGGTTGGATGTAATGTGGGGTATTGCTTACCATAGGAGCTCCATTGTAATCGGGAGCAGTTTTGATGCTGATTTTGAAATCTTTGGTTTCGAGTTTTACTTCATTTACACCAGCTTTAGATACAAATTTGATAAGATTTTGAATGTCTCTAATGTCCATAATAGTTAGGTTTTGGTTAGTTATCTATGAATTATACGCCCAAGTCAGGTAAATGGCTCCCCAAGAGAACCCACCACCAAATGCGGCAAAAATGATTTTATCTCCTTTTTTTAATTGTTTTTCATAATCAACTAAGAGTAATGGTAATGTGGCTGAAGTAGTGTTGCCGTACATTTCAATATTCATCATTACTTTTTCTACTGGCAAACCAATCCTTGAGGCTGTTGCATCTATGATGCGTTTATTTGCTTGATGGGCAGCCAGCCAATTAATTTTATCTTTATCCAAGTGATTTCTTTCCAAGATGATGTCTGACACTTCAGCCATTTTGGAAACAGCATATTTGAATACGGTTTTACCGTCTTGAAATACAAAATGCTTTTTATTTTGAACAGTTTCCAATGAAGGAGGTAATATCGAACCACCAGCTGGGACTTGTAAAAATTCGCGCCCAATCCCGTCGGTTTTCAATTCTTCATCTTGAATGCCGTACCCTTCTTTATTGGGTTCAAATAAAACCGCTCCGGCTCCATCTCCAAAAATAATACAAGTTGCCCGATCGGTATAATCAATCATCGATGAATTCTTATCCGATCCAATGAGTAGCACTTTTTGATATCTTCCTGATTCGATAAATTTGGCAGCAGTTGACATGCCATATAGAAAACTAGAACAAGCTGAAATTAAATCAAATGAAAAAGCATTGGTAGCTCCAATTTCGGTTGCGGTCAGTGCAGCTGTGGAAGCTGCTTGCATATCGGGAGTTGCTGTGGCTACAATGACTAAATCTATTTCAAGCGGATTGACTTTTGATTTAGCAAAGAGATCTTTGGCGGCTTCAATAGCCATAAAAGACGAACCTTTTCCTTCTCCTTTTAATATTCTTCTTTCTTTAATGCCTGTACGGGTTAATATCCATTCATCAGTGGTGTCCACCATGGATTCGAGTATCGCATTAGATAGCACATAATCGGGTAAATACTTCCCTACAGCAGTAATGGCAGCAGTTATCTTGGTCATCAGAAACAGATTTGTTGGTTTTTTTAACGTGATTTAGATTAAATTTACGTTAAGGCAAAGTAAACGAAAATTTTCAAAAAATTGGCCAAAAAAGATGAAAAATGCACAATTTAGAGCTATTTTAAACAAAAAAACCCTCAAAAAGAGGGTATTTTACTCAAAATGTTTTTTGACTAAGATGCAGGAACAGGATCAATTACTACTTGACCTTTGTAATACAACTTTCCTTCATGCCAATGGGCACGATGGTAAAGATGCGCTTCACCGGTAGTAGTGTCAATAGCTACCTGAGGTGCCGTCGCTTTGTAATGGGTTCTTCTCTTATCTCTTCTGGTCTTCGAGGTTTTTCTCTTGGGATGTGCCATTTTACTGCTTTTTCGGTGTTAATAATTGATTCAATTGAGCCCAACGGGGATCTATCTTCGGTTTTTCGTGTATTTCTAAATCTTTTAACTTGTCCAATACAGGTGATTTTAACGTTCCATCAGCAATACCGGGATGTACTTTTTTGATTGGAATCCCTAAAAGTATAGCCTCATAGATATATTGTGAAACATTAATCTGAAATGATTCATGTGGAATGATCAAAATATCTTCGTGTTCGTCGTTGAATTCCTCTCCAAACTTGACTACCAAATGCAAAGCATTTTGAATGTGTTCGTCAAAGGGTTCATTGGTCACATCACACAACAAGGTGGTTATCCCATCTATTTGAATGAGTAATTCGAAAAAATTATTTTTTTTATCTAAAATAACTTCCGCATTACAAGTGATATTTTGAATTTCAGTGTATTGAAAAGTATCAAAGAACTTTCGGTCTATTTCGTAATGAAAAACATGTTTCCCGAAACTAAGACCCACAAAGGGTATATTGTATTTTTGTAAGGGATTCATCTTCTTTCAATTCGAATAGAGCGTGCAAAGATATAAAAATTTATGAAAAACAATAAAATACAAAGAAAAAGATTTCTTTATTTATGAAGTTTTGCCGACTAAAGCATTCGCTATCAAATCGCTATTTTGAGTCCTATTTCTATAGATATCAATTGCGGTATATACGGCTTCTTTAAACGATTCAAAATCAGCTATCCCTTTTCCGGCAATGTCAAATGCAGTGCCATGATCGGGAGAAGTTCTGATTTTATCAAGTCCTGCTGTGTAATTTACACCATTCCCAAAAGCCAAAGTTTTAAACGGAGTCAGTCCTTGATCATGATAGGCGGCCAATATGGCATCAAAATTCAAATAATTACCACTCCCAAAAAAGCTATCAGCGGCATAAGGTCCGTATATTAATTTGCCTTCTTTTTGAATTTTTTCAATAGTTGGAATGAGAATTTCTTTGTCTTCATTTCCAATAACACCGTTATCGCCTGCATGTGGATTGATGCTGAGTACGGCAATTTTTGGTTTGGTGATACTAAAGTCCAGTACTAAAGTTTGATTTAAAATTTCGATTTTTTCTCGAATCAGCTCGGGTGTAATTGATTTGCTAACTTCATCAATAGGAATATGTCCAGTCATCAACGCCACTTTTAGCTTATCACTCATGAGAATCATCAACGCTTGACCTCCAATTTTGGATTGTAAATATTCTGTGTGACCAGGAAAGTTAAAGGATTCGGATTGGATGGTATTTTTATTGATAGGAGCTGTCACCAAAACGTCAATATTTCCTTTATGGAGTTCTTCAACAGCAGCTTCCAATGATAATAAGGCATATTTCCCGCCTTCTTTATTAGCTGTGCCAAAGGATATTTCTACATCTTCATTCCATACGTTTATGAGATTCAATTTACCGGGTATAATACTATTGATGTCTTGAATAGATTGAATTTGGGTTTCAATATTGAGTATGGTTTTGTATTTGGAAAAGATTTTTCTGGAGGCAAATAAAACCGGAGTACATAATTCCAGCATGCGCTTGTCTTCAAAAGTTTTTAAGATAATCTCAATACCAATTCCATTGAGATCTCCAATGCTAATTCCTACGATTATATTATTGTTGTTTTCCATATATGTATGTGTCTGACTGAGGCTCAAAAGTACGGTATTTTAAAATATGATTTACAAATAGCATGGTAAACCCTTTTAAAATTTAGCTAGAATCAAATTATATATAGATATTAAATATTTGTTTCTATATAAAGTAAAAAACGATTAAATAAAATAGATAAAAAATGTGGAAAGTTTATTTTTTCTTAGATACACCATATCCAATAGCTAAAGCAGCTAAAAGCATTACGCCACCATCAACCGGAAACCCGGGAGGCGTACCACCTGGTGGTGGTGGAGGTGTTTGAGCCCAAGTGGAAACTGTTGCAAATAAGAACAGTAGTAATAGGGTAGTAAATAATAAACTCTTTTTGTTCATGATGTGTGTAAATCTGGGACTATACAACGGGGCAAATGTATAAATTTATTTGAATTAAAAAAATTTTAATAAAAAATGTTATATAGTATAAAATTATTTTTTCATTAAACTTCTTTATTGGGCGGTATAAATTTAAAAAAGCACCCCATCAAGTATATAAAATGCAGGAAATAACTGTTTTTAATGATTTTTATGATTTCTAACATGCTGAAAAATAATTCTTAATTTTGATAAACATCATGTTATAAGTTTTATTGATTATTTGTGAAGTCCCAAAAATGGAGAGATAAAGTGTACAGTTGTGTTACATTTGGGATAAGTTGAGTCATAAATGTTGCATTCTGTCTCACAATTTTCGGATATTGAGCCATATTGGTTCCAAATGTGGGCAAATTTGAGATTTGCTAAAGAGATTCTTTGGAAATTATAGCACTTTGGCTTCACTTTGTATCACTTCTGTTACATTTATTCTATTTTGAAAATAATTAAAAAAAAACTCTGAATTATTGAAAAATCAATGATTCAGAGTTAATAAGTGCGGGCGAAGGGACTCGAACCCCCACACCTCACGGCACCAGATCCTAAGTCTGGCGTGTCTACCAATTCCACCACGCCCGCATGGTATTTTTTTAATTTTTGATCTTGTTAAATCACTAACAAAACCATCTATCAAATGGACTGCAAAGGTAAATTATTTTTTGAAATACAAAATTATTTTTTGAGAATTCCCATGACGTTGGATGTCAATTTTAAATTGTTTCTTTGCAATTCAATTTTTTAAACGTGAATTCTAAAAATTTCGCCTTTGTTTTGGCTTTTTTGGCAGCCTTGATTTACGGATTGTCTTTTACTATTGCCAAGGATGTCATGCCTTTGTATATCAAGCCTTTTGGGTTTATTTTATTGAGAGTAACAGGAGCGACACTCTTGTTTTGGGTGGCCGGTTTATTGGTACCATCAGAGAAAATTGAATGGAAGGATTTTAAAATCATCATCCTGTCTGCTTTTTTTGGGGTTGCCCTCAATATGCTTACTTTTTTTAAAGGGTTGAGTTATACGACTCCAATCAACAGTGCAGTTATCATGGTGACGACACCTATATTAGTATTGTTGTTTTCCTTTGTCTTTTTAAAAGATCCTTTTACGACCAAGAAAATTATCGGTGTAGTTATGGGTTTGATTGGCGCCGTAGCATTGATTTCTTTGGGTAAGAAGATGCAAGTCAATGCACCCAATGTAAGATTGGGCAACTTTTTAGTTTTTATCAATGCAGCTTCCTTTAGTGTTTATATGATTATTTCCAAAGGTATCATTCATAAATACCATCCCATCAATGTGACCAAATGGATGTACTTGGTTGGGATATTGATGGTGTTGCCTTTTAGTTGGAGTCAAATAAAAGAAGTTCATTGGGAAGTCATTCCATTAGTCGGATTTCTCAAAATAGGTTATATAGTCGTATTTGCTACTTTTTTTACCTATTTGTTCAATATCTTGGCTTTGAAAAAATTAAAACCAACTACATTGAGTGTCTTTATCTATATCCAACCCGTGGTAGCTACCCTTTATGCGATAAGTGTGGGAAGTGATCGATTGGATTGGTTGAAAATAGTAGCTGCTTCCCTGATTTTTATCGGAGTTTATCTGGTAAGTTTCAGGAAAACAGAAAGGTAAATCAAGATATGGGTGCGTTTTTGTGATTAAAAATTAATTACCTTTGCGTTTCTCTAAAAATGAAATATCCAGATGATAGAATCAATGACCGGATTTGGTAAAGCGATTGCTCAATTGCCTACCAAAAAAATTACTGTAGAAATCAAGTCTTTAAATAGTAAAGGCATCGAAATAAATGCCCGAATTCCATCCAATTACCGTGAAAAAGAATTGGATATTCGCCGACTTTTATCTGAAAAATTAGTCAGAGGAAAAGTGGATTTTGGATTGTATATAGAAACTACAGGTGCCGATGATTCTATCCGAATCAATAAACTGATGGTTCAAAAATACATGGATGAATTGCGATCTTTGAGTCCCGGAACTCAGGATCATTTGCTTGAAATTGCCATGCGTTTACCCGAATCTGTGAGTTCGAGTAGAGAAGATATCGACTTGGAAGAATGGGATTTGATTGTCAAAACCATTGATAAAGCAGTCGTGAATATTCAATTGTACAGAAGCGAAGAAGGAATGGCTTTGAAAAGAGATCTTGAATTGAGAATCGGCAATATTTCAAATGCGCTGACTCAAATCATCACCTTGGATGCCTCTCGAAAGGAAGAAATGAAAACCAAATTGCGCAAAGCAGTGGACGAATTGAAAGTAGAAGTAGATGAAAACCGATTTGAACAAGAGTTGATTTATTACCTCGAAAAATTGGATATTACCGAAGAAATCGTTCGTTTGAAAAATCACCTAGAATATTTTATACAAGATTTGAATCAGGTGGAATCCAATGGAAAAAAAATGGGTTTTATTTCTCAAGAAATGGGACGCGAAATCAATACCATTGGATCCAAAGCCAATCATGCACCGATGCAAAAATTGGTCATTCAAATGAAAGATGAATTGGAAAAAATTAAAGAACAATCTTTAAACGTTTTGTAAATGTCAACGGGGAAACTCATCGTATTTTCAGCACCATCCGGTGCAGGTAAAACCAGTTTGGTTCATTATTTATTGGCACAACCCGAATTGCAATTGGAGTTTTCTATATCGGCGGCATCTCGTCAGCGACGTGTCAATGAGTGTGATGGTGTGGATTATTATTTTATTGATAATGAAACTTTTAAGAAGCATATAGCCGAAAATGCTTTTGCAGAATATGAAGAAGTTTACAAAGGAAATTTCTACGGAACTTACAAGAAAGAAATCGAACGCATCCGCCAAAAAGGGAAAAATGTCATCTTTGATATTGATGTGGAAGGCGGTCTGAATTTAAAAAAATTATATCCTGAGCAAACGTTGGCTGTATTCGTCAAACCGCCTTCTGTGGAAGCTTTGGAAACCCGTTTGAGAAATCGAAAAACAGATACTGAAGAAAAAATCCAAGAACGTATAGCCAAAGCACACAAGGAATTGAAGTATGAAAATCGCTTTGACACAGTAATTGTTAACGATGTTTTGGAAATAGCTCAAAAAGAGGCTTATAAAAAGGTTGCCGCTTTTATTCAAATGGATTTGATTGATTAAAACTTCATGAATGATTTGTATCTTTGAATGTATTTTCAAATATATATTGGTCTTAAGTCCTGAAGTCTTGTAGTCATTAAAATATTAATATTTAAAACCTTCCAAAATAATATGCGCATGAAGATAGGCCTCTATTTCGGAACTTTTAATCCCATACATGTTGGACATTTAATTATTGCCAATCATTTGGTAGAACATGCCGATTTGGATGCCGTATGGTTTGTGGTTACACCACTCAATCCGTTGAAAGACAAGAAAACCTTACTCGCCGATCACCATAGATTGGCTATGGTACAACGGGCAGTGGAGGATTATCCGAAGTTGGAAGTCAGTGATATCGAATTCAAATTACCCCAACCCAATTATACGGTTCATACGTTGGCGTATTTGAGCGAAAAATTTCCACAACATCAGTTTGCACTCATCATGGGAAGTGACAACATCCAAAGTTTTCACAAATGGAAAAATTTCGAATTTATATTGGAGCATTATCCTATTTATGTATATCCACGACTGACTGAAGTGAAAGAAAAAACCCCTTTCGAACAGCATCCCAATGTTCAAATTATCCAAGCTCCTATTATGGAAATATCGGCTACTGCCATAAGAAATGCCATTAAAGCCAAGAAAAACATAAGGCCGCTTTTACCTGAAAAAGTTTGGCAATATATCGATGCGATGAATTTTTATAAAAAATAAGAATTGATAAACTGAAAGTACTCGGTTTTTGATTTTTGTTGAATTATTTGAAAGCTTATGCTGTAACATTATTGATGTTTTTATTTCTAATTAATTCAAGAAAAAAATAAATTATTGATTCGCTACATTAATTTGTAGCTATACAAACTATACAAATTTACAACGCAACCTTAAACTTTAAACTTTAAATCTGAAACTAACATTATGTTACAAGATCACGAAATTGATTACAAAGTAATCGGAGAAGAAATGCAATTGGTCGAAATCGAACTCGATCCTCAAGAAACCGTTATTGCCGAAGCAGGTTCTTTTATGTATATGAAAGATGGTATCGTTATGCAAACTATTTTTGGAGATGGCTCTCGCAAAAGTGAAGGCGATGGTTTGTTTGGCAAACTTATAGGTGCCGGAAAACGACTGCTTACCGGTGAAAGTTTGTTTATGACTGCCTTTACCAATACCAGCATGGGTAAATCTCAAGTAGCTTTTGCTTCGCCTTATCCGGGCAAAATTATTCCGGTAAATTTAATGGAACACGGTGGAAAAATCGTTTGTCAAAAAGACACTTTCCTATGTGCAGCCAAAGGAGTAGAAGTAGGAATCGAATTTCAACGTCGACTTGGAACTGGTCTTTTTGGTGGAGAAGGCTTTATCATGCAAAAGTTAGAAGGCGATGGCATGGCTTTCATGCATGCCGGAGGTCATGTGATGGAACGTACTTTGAATGCCGGAGAAACATTACGCATCGATACCGGTTGTGTGGTAGGTTATACTAAAGACATTCAATATGATATCGAAATGGTGAGAGGCGTTAAAAATGTATTGTTTGGGGGAGAAGGTATGTTTTACGCCACTTTAAAAGGTCCCGGAAAAGTATGGTTGCAAACGCTTCCTATTTCTCGTTTGGCAGGTAGAATTCTACAATATGCCCCACAAAGAGGCGGCTCAAAAGAAGAAGGCAGTTTGCTAGGCGGTTTGGGTCGTATATTGGATGGGGATAATAGATAGCCAGTTAGTTCCAGTCTAAAATAACCCATTCAAAGCAGGTTGCGAAATCCCGATTTGGAAAGGATCAAAATTAAATTTGGAAGTCAGCAAATTAGCATATAGACTTCTAAAATCAATTTGGAATTTTAAATCTCCTTGATCCAAATTTTCCAAATCGGGATTTGTTCCAATCACTTTTCCTTGATTTTTTCCACCAATGACAAATACAGGTGCAGCTGTTCCATGATCAGTGCCTTTGCCATTGTCTTGTACTCTTCTGCCAAATTCAGAGAAAATTACCACAGTCACATTAGATAAGAGATTGGCTTGTATCATATCTTCACAAAAGGCATAAACAGCGTCGTTGAGCTCGGTTAATTTATTGTTTTGTAAGGTCAATTGATTGTCGTGCGTGTCAAAACCACTTAGCGAAGTGTAATAAATTTTGGAATTCAAATTTCCTTTGATCAAACGACCCATCCATTGTAGATTTTTACCTAATCCCGTTTTGGGATATGTTTTCTCATCGGTTGAATTTTCCAATGCCTTTTGAATTTCCTCGGAACCTTCCTGTATTGAATGAGCAATTTTTCTCACAAAATCCAACTGAGGATTGTCGGATAATTTGGTTTCAGTGGTATTTTCAGATTTTATCTTAAATCTTCCCGGATCTTTTAACGTAATGCAATGTGGATCGCTTCCTTTTAAAGCCAAGTTGTCTATATTGTCTATATTTACTGCAGCCGTTGGTTGATTGGAGGTGCATTGTAAATCCAAAAACCGACCCAACCAGCCTTCATTTATATATTGTTGTGCTCCACTGGCCGTTTGCCATATCTCCTGACTTCTAAAATGCGATCGATTGGGTTCGGGGTAACCCACATTTTGTAGAATACTGAGCAAACCCTTTTGTTGCAAAGTGCCGAAATCCTTCAAGGCCGGATGAAATCCCATGCCTTTATTTTTCCCGATGATTTGATCTTTGGAGATGGCAATATTTGGTCGCAATGCATAATACAATGGATTTTCATAGGGTATAAAGGTATTCAAACCGTCATTGCCTCCATTGAGTTGGATAAAAAGAATGCATGAATCAGTGGAAAGCTCCATCCTTTGCAAACCAAAGGCATATAAGAATTGGGGTAGTACTAATAATCCACCAGTATAGGTTCCGGTAAGAGATAAGAAATTTCTGCGATTCATCATTTTTATAGAATTTGGAATTCGGGAGTTTGAGTGATAAAGTGAAACATACGCATGACGGCATCATTAGCATTGGGGCTGTATGGGTCAAAATCGTATTTGAGCATTTGTTCCAAATCTTGCTGCATATTTTCATCCACTTGAAACAATAGTCTATCCGTAAAGGACTGAATGATGGTATTGGGTTTGGATTTCTTATTCCAATTCAATTGGACATTTACCGTTTCTACGTCAATTTCTATATCTTCCAAGCTGTCTTTCAAATTCTTGAATTTGAGATTTTTGCCTTGACACCACAGATCGGAAGCTTTATTTCTCTGCAAATACGTTTGTGATGTCAACCAGGAATTTCCCCCTTCCCATCCTTTTACATTGGGAGGATTGAATAAATCCATACCTTGTTGTCTTAAAAACCATAGAATAGCTTCATCAGAAACCGGTTGCAATTGCAGTTCATTTGCCAATTGTAAAATGTAAACCAATGGATCTTTAATTTTATGACCTTGTATATCTTTTTCGTATTCTTCGGTAAACATTTTGAGAAGTAAAGGCTTGATTTCAAAATTTTGGGTTTTAAAAAAGTCGCCATAATACTGCACTAATTTTTCATCGGGTTGGTCGTACAAAAACCATTGTAGAATTTTACGGGTTATCAGATACGGAATTTGAGGTTGTTCAAAAATTTGATCTATCAACTCTTCAACTTTAAAATGTCCTTTCTTCCCCAAGTATTCAATGGTTTCATTTACTTCCAACGGTTTTCTGTACATGGCTTTATCTTCTCCCAAATTGAGACCTGCCAAAGCTTTTGCCCCATTTTTAACGTCAAGTTCAGTGTAATTTCCAATCCCCAAGGTAAACAATTCCAACAACTCCCGACTTAAATTTTCATTGAGATTGTCTTTTTTATTGTCCACATTGTCTAGGTACTTTACCATCGCATTGGTTTGGATGATTTTTTTGGTCAACTCTTTAAAATTACCAAAAGCATTTTCATTTAAAACAGTATAATGTTGGTAAATCCAATAATTGACTTTGACTTTTTGGGCACTTGAAACAAAGTGATTATGCCAAAAAACAACCATCTTTTCTCTCAATGGCCATTCACTGGTTCTGATGCTTTGAAGCCACCATTTTTTGAGTTGGAAATGGATATAAATTTGTTTTTTGAGTATTTTTTTTTGTTCTTTTTCGTCTGCATTTTTGATTTCTTGCCTCAGATTTTTTAAATCGGCTAAAGTATGCGGTTCATCTTTGAGGAAAGTAGGCATTTTAGGGGCAATGGAGGAAGAAAGGGATTGGGAGATAAAGGTGTTGAAACCCAATTTTTGAATTTGAACCGATTGTTGAGCTGAAAAACCCAGTCTTAAAGACCACAAGACATTTTTTTGCATAATCTGATTGATAAATGGCGGTTAGACTATACAACAAACGTAAAGTTTAAGACTATGGTATCAATTCTTTTTGCAATAAGGAAGAAGTTCTCCGGGAGCCAATCTATAGGTTTCAAAAAGTTCGGGAGTGAGTTTTTGGGCGTAGTCTACTACTTCTACTTCAAATCCTGCCGTTTTTAATTTGTCAAAATAATCGCGACCATAAACTCTTACATGGTCATATTGTCCAAAGTGAATGGCTCTTTCTTTTGGGTCGGTGATGCTAAAATCTTCGTAGGTTTCAGCCCTATTTAGATCTTGGGGAATTTGAAAAATACCCCAACCGCCTTTTTTTAGTACTCTATACAATTCATGCATGGCTTTTTGATCGTCGATGACGTGTTCCAATACATGATTGCAAAAAATCACATCAAAATATTCCTCTTCAAAAGGCATGTCGGTAATGTCGGCTTTAACATCGGCTAGGGGTGAGTATAAATCGGCAGTGGTATAATCTAGGTTTTTTTGCGATTTGAAACGATGGTAAAAAGCTTGTTCGGGCGCAATGTGCAACACCTTCAATGGGTCTTTAAAAAAGTTGGTTTCATTTTTTAGAAACAGCCACATCAAGCGATGTCTTTCCAATGATAAGGTACCGGGAGCCAAAGCATTTTCTCTTTTGACTTGATACCCATAAGGTAAAAATTTGCGGTATGATTTGCCGTCTATTGGATCGGTAAATCGTTTGCCTTTATACCAAAACACCAAAAAAGGTCTGAGCCAATAACTGGCTTTGATTAAAAATTCACGAGGAATGGTGTTGAGAATAATTTTGATCATGTTGGAAGACTAGGGTCTAAATTCTTGTTCTTCATCGCTTTTGATTCCCAATGCATCATAAATGTATTGGAAAGTAGAAAGCAATTGTGGTTTGCCATTGACAATAGCGACATCGTGTTCAAAGTGAGCACTGGGTTTGCGATCTCTGGTGAGAATCGTCCAACCATCTCGCAGTTGGTCTATTTTATGGGTTCCCATATTGATCATGGGTTCGATGGCTACGACCATGCCTTCAACAAACATTTTACCTCTCCCGCGCTTACCGTAATTGGGCATTTGCGGATCTTCGTGCATTTTAGTTCCCAATCCATGGCCTACCAATTCTCTCACTACTCCATAGCCGTGTTTTTCCACGTGATGTTGGATGGCATAACCCACATCTTCCACCCGATTGCCAACTTTGAGTTCTCTAATACCCAAATATAAGCTTTCTTTGGTGATGTCCAAGAGCTTTTTAACTTCAGGAGTAACTTCGCCTACTTCAAAAGTATAGGCATGATCTCCGTAAAATCCATTTTTCAAAACGCCGCAATCAATGGAGATGATGTCACCGTTTTCCAATGGTTTGTCATTGGGGATACCATGCACCACTTGAGCATTAGGACTCATACACAAAGTGTTGGGGAAATCGTATAGCCCTAAAAACCCAGGGATAGCTCCGTGATCTCGGATGAAAGTTTCGGCCAATTTATCTAAGAATAAAGTGGTAACACCCGGTTTGACTTCTTGAGCCAATATGCCCAAAGTTTTGGAAACCAGCAAAGCACTTTCACGCATTAGCTCGATTTCCTCTCGGGTTTTTATTTTAATCATGAAGGATATTTTAATTTTTGGCAAAGATAGTATTTGATTTTAGAAATTAGAAATTAGAAATTAGAAATTATATAGTGGATTTTTTGTTAGATTGAAACCATATTTCAAAGGGTTCATGTTCCTTGAAATAAAATGAATCTTTAAAACATTGTGCCAAGCAAAAAAGTATGATGTAACCATCAATTTATTTCAAATTCGTAAAAAATATTTATAAAACATGACTTTTTTCATTATTTTTAACTTGAATCGGTTGTATTTTTACCGAAAATTTAATTTATGTACCAATCTAAGTCGCCCGAAAACGCTGTTAAAATTATAAAATCCAACGACAGAGTATTCGTTCAAATGGGAGCTGCAGCACCTCAAACCTTGATCAAAGCCATGACAGCAAGATTTGAAGAATTGAGAAATGTGGAAGTTTGTCACTTGCATACAGAAGGTATTGCGCCTTATGCCAATCCTGATTTGAGAGAGAGTTTTCACGTCAATTCATTTTTTGTAGGTGGTAATATTAGACATACTTTGGCTGCCGGAAATGGGTCTTATACGCCGGTTTTTTTTAGTGAATTGCCCTATTTGTTTAAGAATAGAGTTTTGAATATAGATGTTGCACTTATTCAAGTTTCTCCACCCGATAAACATGGGTATTGTTCTCTAGGTGTTACGATAGGTGAAACATTGGCTGCAATTGACAATGCCAAGCATGTCATAGCTCAGATCAATCCCAGAATGCCTCGTACCCATGGAGCCGGAATTATTCATATTTCTGAATTGGATAGTTTTGTGGAAGTGGTTGATGAATTGCCCGAACATCAATTACATGCGCCTAGTGAAATCGAACAACGTATCGGAGATCACATCGCCAATATGATAGAAGATGAAAGCACTTTGCAAATGGGTGTAGGCAATATTCCCAATGCCGTTTTATCCAGATTGCACAATCATAAAAATCTCGGTTTACATACTGAAATGTTTTCCGATGGTGTGATTGATTTAATATTGAAAGATGTCATCAATGGCAATTTTAAAGGCATAAATCCCGGTAGAGCTTTAGCCACTTTTTTAATGGGTTCGCGCCGACTTTACGATTATGTAGACGACAATCCATTTGTAGAAATGCGTGAAGTGGACTATGTCAATGACATTCACAATATTCGTCAAAATCCTAAAATGGTTGCCATCAATTCTGCAATTGAAGTAGACGCAACGGGTCAAGTTTGTGCTGATTCTATCGGTACTAAAATATACAGTGGAGTAGGAGGACAGATGGATTTTATAAGAGGAGCTTCTTTGAGTAAAGGAGGAAAAGCCATTATCGCTTTGCCTTCTACTACAAACAAAGGAGAAAGTAAGATCGTATCTTTCCTAAAGCCGGGTGCAGGTGTCGTTACTACGCGTGCGCATGTTCATTATGTGGTAACAGAATATGGAGTAGCTGATTTATATGGAAAAACCATCGAACAAAGAGCCAAAGCCTTGGCTGAGATTGCACATCCCAATTTCAGGGAACAAATTTTAAAAGATTATTTTGATAATAAGGTTAGTTAATTTTGTTTGTCGCCTTCCCCTTTAGATTTAAAAAGAAAAAACCTCGTTTCGTAAGAAACGAGGTTTTTTTAAAATTGTAATAGATATACAACTGAATAATTATCCGTGTAACCAAGCTTTTTTAGCCATTAGTTGCTCTTCAGTTTCTTTGAAGTCGTTGTCTGGTACGCAAGCGTCAACTGGACAAACAGAAGCACACTGTGGTTCATCGTGGAAACCTTTACATTCAGTACATTTATCAGTAACGATAAAATAGAATTCATCAGATTTTGCTTCAAATTGCTCACCAGCATCTACTTCGTCACCTGAAGAAGGTAATTTAACAGTTCCACTTAATTTGGTTCCGTCAGCATAGGAGTACTCTTGATCTGGTTCGTAGATAGCTGTGTTTGGACATTCAGATATACAAGCATCGCAGTTGATACAATCGTCGGTTATTTTAATTGCCATAATGTTTAGTTTTATAAATTATTTTGTACAAAAGTATTTATTTTTTACTTCTTAGAAAGTTAAATTTGAAATTTAGAATGAATATAAATAAGGATACTTATTAAGAAAAATTTAATCAGTAAGAATATAGTTTGAATATATATATATCCCTAACTTTGTCGTCAAAATCAATTAACATGAGAGTTGTTTTCAATTTTTTTCTACAACTGTTTATTATCATTGCGGTTATCATTATTAATTTTTTCTATCCTGATGTTTTACAATGGACGGAGAAAAATTTAATTGTCAAAGCGATATTCAATTTTACCATTTTCACTTTGATTGTCAATTTGATTTCAAGGTTGGTTAAATATTACTATTCTAAAAAGTTCAAATTACCAAAAGGAGTTAAAGACAATGTGCATTACGGAATAAGCAACATAACAACTGTTGTTTTAGGTTTGGCATTTACGTTTAGTGTTTTTGGAGCTTTTGGAATAGAATTAAAAGAAATAATCACTTCTTTGAGTATAGTGGCGGCTGCCTTGGCTATTATTTTAAAAGACTTTATCAATGATTTTTTGGTAGGATTGTATTTCAGTTTTTCAGAGGACTTTGATATGGGTGACCAAGTTAAAATTGGAGAAATTAAAGGTAAAATTGTCGAGATAGGTATTCAACGCATTCGATTTCAAAATGAGGATGACGACATAGTGGTTATTCCCAATTCTAAAATTTATCAAACGGAAATCATCAATTATACTAAAAAAGACATTCGATTGACCAATATTGATTTTCAATTGAGCATTAACCTCATCGGCAACATTGAAAATTTAGAAAAAGAATTAATCAAAACCCTACAAAGTTTTGATGAATACATTGAACCACAATCGTACAATCTCAAAGTAATTTCCATTAAAAAGGATTATATTGATTTTAAATTTTTATATAAAATCAAAAAATTGGATACTGATTTACAGCGAACCATTCGAAAAAAAACAATTAAAGAAGTATTCAATTATATTTCCAAGAGAAACAATCAATTGCAAAAAGAGAAAGGTTAAATCAAGATTTAGAATATTTATAAAAAAAAGAGCCATCATAAAATGGCTCTTTTTTATTTATTTTTATATTACACTTATCTTCTATTCATATAAATCATCACATAATAAAACAAGGTTGCCAATGCTCCTACAGCGGCAACGACGTATGTTCGAGCTGCCCAAGACAAAGAATCTTTGGCACCTGCCAATTCTTGTGAAGTAACCATATTTTTATTTTCCAACCAAGCCAAAGCTCTGTTGCTGGCATCATATTCAACTGGTAAAGTCACGAATGTGAAAACTACAGAAACGGCAAAAAACAAAATTCCCAACAGAAGTAAACTTGGAAAAACATTGACTAAAAGGATTCCACCCATGATGGCAAATTGTGCAATTCTACCAGATACATTGACGGTAGGAACCATTTTGGAGCGAAATTGCAACCATGAATAAGCCTGAGCATGTTGAACAGCATGACCTACTTCGTGTGCTGCAACAGCCGCAGCCGCAGCATTTCTTTCCAGATAAACCGCTTCACTCAAGTTGACCGTTTTGTCAACAGGGTTATAATGATCAGTCAATCTTCCCGGAGTTGAGATGACTTTGACATCATATATACCATGATCGTAGAGCATTTTTTCTGCAATTTCTTTTCCCGACATGCCATTTTGTAAGTAAATTTTGGAATATTGTTCAAATTTGCTTTTGAGACGACTTTGAACGATCCAACCTACGAGGGCAATGAGCCCAAAAATAATTAATCCGAATGCCATATTTTTTGAGTTTAAAAATTAAGGTTTAAAAATAGTAAAATTTTTAATTTTGAGTATTAAGGTATTAGTGTTTAAATAATTTATCCAAAAATCTCAAAATTTGCTACCTTTACAGCATAAATTATTCCAAATCATTATTTCTTCAAATTTTGATTTTGATAAGAAATAGTTTTTGTTTAAATTACACATTTACAGGTTTTTAATTAAGTTAGAATTAATAATTCAGCTTTTTAATTTCTACAGACAAAATGTCAAAAATCCCGCATATACTCATCATTTATACCGGTGGAACCATTGGAATGATGAAAGATTATAAAACCAACGTCTTAAGATCTTTTGATTTTAAACACATTTACAACAGTATTCCAGAACTCAACCATCTGGATTGTAGTTTGGAAACAATATCTTTTGAACAACCCATTGATTCTAGTAATATCAATCCATCCCATTGGGACAGTATTGCTACAACCATTCAATCACATTATCACAAAGCCGATGGTTTTGTAGTATTACACGGTTCTGACACCATGTCATACACAGCTTCTGCCATTAGTTTTATGATTGAAAATTTGGATAAGCCTATCATCTTTACCGGATCTCAATTACCTATTGGAGATTTGAGAACAGATGCCAAGGAGAACATGATAACGGCTATTGAGATAGCTGCAGCTCAAAAAAACGGGAAACCACGCATCGCTGAAGTGTGTATTTACTTTGAGTATAAATTATACCGAGCCAACCGAACAACCAAAATCAGTGCAGCTCAGTTTCAAGCATTTGATTCTCCCAATTATCCAATACTTGCAGAAAGTGGTGTTGAATTAAAATTTCATGAACACACATTATTGCCTTTAAAATCATCTAAAGAGTTGATATTTCGAAAAATACTTCCTCAAAATGTCTTGTTAATCAAATTATTTCCAGGCATTACAGAAGCAGTTTTACATCATATGTTCCAAATGCCCGAATTAAAAGGTGTAATTTTGGAAACCTATGGTTCTGGTAATGCGCCAACTGAACAATGGTTTTTGGAAATATTGAGAAATACTCTTAAAAAAGGGATTCCTATCGTGGATATTACCCAATGTTTTGCCGGAAGTGTTGTTTTAGGAAAGTATGAAACGAGTTTGGAATTATTGGAAATGGGTTTGATTGATGGCAAAGACATTACAACTGAAGCTGCCGTAACCAAACTCATGTATTTATTCAGTATTCCTGAAATTGGAGGAAGAATCAAAGACTTGTTTGAAACCTCATTGAGAGGTGAGATAGGCAATACTTAATTAAATGAGCTATTTTTTTTGGTATATTATTTGTTAAGTTTTGAAAAGATTTAAAAAATAATTACTTTTACATATTAAAACCAATCCCTGATGACTAAATACTTCCTTACCCTTTTTTTCATTATTACTTCTAACTCACTATTTGCGCAGTTAGAAGCCGCGCAATATTCAATCAAAAATTTAATAGTCAACACACCTTATACTGATATGAGTACTTCTTTTTGGGGAAAAGGAAGAGTCATATTTGCATCCAGCAAAAATAGTAAAGCGGTAGTTACTAATAAAGTGAATAGTACAGATAAAGAAAAAGCCTTTTTGGAAATTTTCCAAGCTTATATTAATGAAGAAAACGAACTGGCTTATCCCAAAAAAGTTTCCATGTCTTTTGACAGTGATTTCAATCAGTCAAATGTGACTTTTTCACCCGATTTGGAATATGTTTATTTCACATCCAATAGCCAAGATAAGAATAGAGGAAAAGATCCGACATTGAAATTATACAGAGCCAAGGTTCAGAAAAATGGTGATTGGACTGATTTGGAAGAATTACCATTTAATAGTGATAAGTACCATTGTGCTCATCCAACTATTAGTGATGATGGATTAAAGTTATTTTTTGCATCCAACATGCCAGGAGGTTATGGTGATACCGATTTATATATGGTGGATATTTTGAGTTCTGGGACATTTGGAAAACCTGAAAATCTTGGAGGTTTTATTAATACCTCAGCCAAAGAAAACTTCCCAGATGTCAATAACGGTCTTTTGTATTTTTCATCCAACAGAAAATTTGGACTTGGAGGATTAGATGTTTATATGGTGCCTGTTGGAAATTTATTTATTGAACCAATCAATTTGGGTGAGCCTGTTAATAGTAAATACGATGATTTCAGTTTTGTTATAAATGGAGATATGCGGAAAGGTTTTTTTACTTCCGATAGACCTCAGGGTAAAGGAGGTGATGATATTTATTCATTTGTACAAGAAACTGCAATTAAAAGTTGTTCTCAAATTGTTGAAATTGAAGTATTGGATGCCATTACTGATTTGGGTGTAGATGAGGTTGAAATTAATATTTTTGACGAAGAAGGTAAATGGTTGAATCGTTTTATGACCGATAATCAAGGGAAGTATAAAGTCAAATTCAATAAATGTAATAAAAATTACAAATTGGAGGCTAGTAAGAAATTTTACAGTAAAGATTTGGCACAAATTATCTATCAACCAGATAATGAGTTACAAGAAGTTACCATGAGAATTGCTAAAGACTTAGAAGAGACAGTTGAAGAACCAATTGTTTATAATGAAGAAATAATTGAAAACTTGCCTGTTTTGGAAATTCCAGATGACCAACTCTTCATCGATGTAAAAAGTATTGAGTTTTTGTTGAATAAATTTGATATTGAAAATGAATCTGCTGAAGAATTGGATAAAGTCGTGAAATTTATGAAAGAGCATCCTACTGTTATAATTGAATTCTCATCCCATACAGATTCTCGAGGACCAGATGAATGGAATATGGAATTGACCAATATGAGAGCCAATGAAGTGGTAAGTTATATAGTAGGTAAAGGGATTGATTATCGAAGAATATACGGAAAAGGTTATGGAGAAACTTTACCGGTTAATCATTGTGTAAATGGTGTGGAATGTACGGAAGTGGAACATTTACAAAACCGTAGAACAGAATTTTTGATTCTTGCCAAATAGGCAGTTCTATAAAAAATATTTATCTAACTTAAACGACAGATTATGAAACCTAGTAGAATAATTACACTTATGTTTTTTTCATTTCTGTTAAATGCTATATGTGCACAGAATGTTTCTGCTAAATACTCTGTTAAAAATATTAAAGCCAATACTAAACGTTCAGATTACGGGACTACTTTTTTTGGACCAAACAGAGTTTATTTTGCTTCCAATCACGAAGCTTCACGTTCATTAGGTGGAAAATTGAATAATTTTGCAGACACTTATGAAGCTCCAAATTACGATTTGTATAAAGGTCTTGTGGCTCAAACAGGTGAAATTGATTATATTGAAAAAGTAATCATAGCTGAAGCCTCAAAGTATAATAAATCCAATGCAGCTTTTTCTCCCGACATGCGTTTTGTTTATTTCACACAAAATAATATTGTAGATGGAAAGGCTAGAAAAGACAACAATGGTAATGTGAATATGAAAATATACAGAGCCAATGTAAGTGTCAATGGTCAATGGTCCAATATTATATCTTTACCTTTCAACAGTGATGATTATTCTTGCACCCATCCATCTGTAAGTGAGGACAATCGTATTTTGTTTTTTGCATCAGATATGCCTGGATCATATGGGGCTTCAGATATCTATTGGGTAACTATTGATTTTGATGGAAATTATGGAGAACCTCAAAACTTAGGAGACAATGTAAATACTGGATATCGTGAAAATTTCCCATATGTTGATAAAAACATCTTGTACTTCTCCTCTGATCGATCCGACTCTAAAGGCGGATTAGATGTATATTTGGTTAAATTGGATGAGCCTGATAGTAAACCTATGAATCTAGGAACTCCAATTAACAGCACTTCAGATGATTTTTGTTTTGTGATAGAACGTCAAAATAAAAGAGGTTACTTTTCTTCCAATAGACCAGGCGGGAAAGGTGATGATGATATTTATTATTTTACACAAGACACAGATTTTGTAGAATGTAAACAAACAATTTCGGGAACTATTTTAGATAAAGTAACTCAAAAACCCATACCCGGTGCCATTGTTACCATGTATTCACATGACAATATCTTGTTGGCAACCTATCCTGTAAAAATCGATGGAACTTACAAGTTTGAATTGGCTTGTCGTGGTAATTACAGAGTAGAATCCTATCACTACGACTATGATAAAACCTTTAAAAGTATCAATTTTACACCTCAAATATTTAGTCAGGAAGTAAATTTATTCTTAAATCCGAAGATTAAAGAGCCAATTGTTATCGTTCCAGAAAAAAAAGTTGTTGTTGAAGAAAAAAAAGAGGAACCTGTCAAAAAGAAAGAAGTAAATATTCCTTCTTTAATTTCAAATAATAAAGAAATTTTAGATTTGCCTCCTGTTTATTTTGAATTAGATAGTTATTATATTACTAAGGAAGCAGAACAAATTATCGAACAAGCCATTGCTATTTTAAATCATTATCCTGATATTTCTATTGAATTTGCTTCTCATACCGATTGCAGAGCTAGTGATAGCTACAATTTACTGCTTTCCGATTTGAGAGCTAAAGAGGTAATTGAATATATGATAGATCAAGGAGTGGCAAAAGAACGACTTATAGGTAGAGGCTATGGTGAGTCTAGGCCTGTCAACGGTTGTATTGACGGAGTGAAATGTAGTGAGGCTGAACATTTACAAAACCGAAGAGCCGAATTTATCATTATTAAAAAGTAATTTCTTTTTCCATTATTTTCTTTTTAAAAATTGGGTTTTCATAACCTTCATTCTTGAATTTATTATATTTTTGCCCATTAGTTAAAATTAAGGGCAATGAGCAATAAATTTAAGGAATACAAGCAGTTAAATCTCATCGAATTAGCGGAAAACGTTTTGAGTTTTTGGGAAAAAGAAAATATTTTCCAAAAAAGTATTGATTCACGAAGTGAAGACAATTCTTTTGTCTTTTTTGAAGGACCACCTTCTGCCAATGGACTTCCTGGAATTCACCACGTTATCGGTCGTACGGTAAAAGATATTTTTGCTCGCTATAAAACGATGCAAGGCTATCGAGTCAACCGCAAAGCCGGTTGGGATACACATGGATTGCCCGTAGAGTTGGCTGTGGAAAAAGAATTAGGTATAACCAAAGAAGACATTGGCACTAAAATAAGTATCGACGATTACAACAAAGCTTGTAAAGAGTCTGTGATGCGATATACCGACATTTGGAATGATTTGACCAAACGCATTGGTTATTGGGTAGATATGGAAGATCCTTATATTACCTACAAATCCAAATACATGGAATCTGTATGGTGGCTTTTGAAACAAATTTATGACAAAGGTTTGATTTATAAAGGTTACACCATCCAGCCATATTCTCCCAAAGCTGGAACCGGATTGAGTACGCACGAACTCAACCAACCCGGATGTTATAAAGATGTCACCGATACTACCATTGTTGCCCAATTTAAGGTATTGGACGCCGATCTTTCCAAATTGCCGTTCAAAGTAGCCACTGATAAAATTAATGGAGACTTTTTCTTCCTAGCATGGACGACTACTCCCTGGACTTTACCTTCCAATACCGCATTGACTGTTGGAAAGAAAATCGATTATGTTTTAATTCGTACTTTTAATCAATATACTTTCGAACCCATACAGGTTATTTTAGGGAAACCTTTAGTTGCTAAACAATTTGCTAAAAAATTCTTCGAAGTTCAAAATGAAGTAGATTTAAATACATACAAACCCGATGATAAACAAATACCCTATATAATCCTAGGGGAATGTAAGGGAGCTGAATTGGTTGGTTTGAAATTTGAACAGCTGATGCCTTACGCATTACCTTACCAAAACCCTGAAAATGCGTTCAGAGTTATTGCCGGTGATTTTGTGACTACAGAAGATGGTACAGGTATCGTACATACAGCACCTACTTTTGGTCAAGATGATGCCAATGTAGCCAAACAAGCCGTGCCTGAAGTGCCACCTATGCTGGTTTTAGATGATAATGCTAATCCGGTTCCCTTGGTTGATTTACAAGGTCGTTTTACCAAACACGTTGGGCCTTATGCAGGAAGATATGTCAAAAACGAGTATTACAATGACAATGAAATTCCGGATAGGTCAGTCGATGTAGAAATTGCCATTCAACTCAAAACGGAAAACAGAGCTTTTCATGTTGAAAAACACGTGCACAACTATCCGCATTGTTGGAGAACAGATAAGCCGGTTTTGTACTATCCAATGGATTCTTGGTTTATCAAAATTTCTGAAGTCAAAGACCGTTTATTTGAATTGAATCAAAAAATCAACTGGATTCCCAAAGCTACCGGAGAAGGACGATTTGGAAATTGGTTACAAAATGCCAATGATTGGAACCTTTCTCGTTCTCGTTTTTGGGGAATTCCTTTACCTATCTGGAGAACTGAAGACGGAAGTGAGGAGTTGATGATAGGTTCGGTTGCTGAATTGATGGGAGAAATCCAAAAAGCGATGGACAAAGGTCTTATGAAAGTCAATCCGTTTGAGGGATTTGAAGTAGGGAATATGAGTGAATCCAATTATGATTTAGTGGATTTACATAAAAATGTAGTGGATAAAATTGTATTGGTTTCCCCTGCCGGTAAGCCCATGAAACGGGAAAGCGATTTGATTGATGTGTGGTTTGATTCGGGAGCGATGCCTGTAGCGCAATGGCATTACCCATTTGAACAACCCCAAAAAGGAAATTCACTTACCGCCGATTTTATTGCAGAAGGCGTCGATCAAACGCGTGGCTGGTTTTATACTTTACATGCCATTGCCGGTTTGGTATTTGATGATATTTCCTATAAAACGGTACTTTCCAATGGATTGGTATTGGATAAAATGGGTAAAAAAATGTCCAAACGTTTGGGAAATGCCATCGATCCATTTAAAACCTTAAATGAATTTGGTCCCGATGCTATTCGTTGGTATATGATTTCCAATACCAATCCTTGGGACAATTTGAAATTTGATTTGGATGGCGTAGATGAAGTGCGAAGAAAATTTTTTGGCACTTTATACAATACTTATTCTTTCTTTGCTTTGTATGCCAATTTGGATCATTTTACCAATACCGAACTCGAAGTGCCATTAGCAGAACGAAGTGAATTGGACAGATGGATACTTTCAGAATTACACACTTTGATCAAAAATGTGAATGCGTCTTTGGATGGCTATGATGCTACCACTGCTTCGAGAGATATTCAATATTTTGTTAATGAACATTTGAGCAACTGGTTTGTGAGATTGAGCAGAAGACGTTTTTGGAAAGGTGAATATGGAACGGATAAAATATCGGCATATCAAACCCTTTATACTTGTTTGCTCACCGTTTCAAGATTGGGAGCGCCTATTGCCCCATTCTTTATGGAACGATTGTTTAAAGACTTAACAGCAGTTCAAGAAACAGATGCCTCACATTCTATACATTTGGAGTCATTTCCGGTCTTTAATCCCGATTTTATAGATAAATCGTTGGAAAGCAAAATGGAGAAAGCACAATTGATCGCTTCCATGACTTTATCATTACGTCAAGGGCATAAAATCAAGGTGCGCCAACCTTTGCAACGCATCATGATTCCGGTTCGCAATGCAGCAGAACGATTAGAAATTGAAGCGGTTCAGGATTTAATCATGGCAGAAGTCAATGTGAAGGAAATCCAATTGTTGGATGACGCATCGGGAGTACTGGTTAAAAACATCAAGCCTAATTTTAAAACATTAGGACCTAGATTTGGTGCTGATATGAAAGAAATCGGATTGAAAGTCGGTCAAATGGATCAAAAGGAAATTGCAGACTTTGAAAGTACAGGTTCCAAAGTTTTGACATTGGCTGCCAAAGAAATTACTTTGACCTTGGAAGATGTAGAAATCACAACCAAAGATATCGAGGGTTGGGTAGTGGCACACGAATCGGGAACAACGGTAGCATTGGATATTCATATTTCAGAAGATTTGAGAAATGAAGGTATCGCACGTGAATTGATCAATAGAATTCAGAATTTGCGAAAGAGCAGTGGATTGGAAGTAACTGACCGTATTGTGATACATTTTCAAAAACCAACCGATGGAAGTATTACGTTAGAGCTTGCTGTCAGGGAGAATGAGGCCTATATTATGAATGAAACCTTGGCAGATCAAATTCAATTTGTATCGCAATTGGAAGGTGGGATAGAAATAGCATTTGAAGAAATCAATACCGAAATGCAAATTTTTAAGAAAAATTAATTTTCTAAGTTAAATATTATTAGATTTGTATTTCAAATGTCTAACTAAATTCACTTCGAAAGAAGTAAAAAAAAGAAATGGAAGTACCAACCGTAAGATATTCAGACGCCGATTTAGCTGAATTCAGAGCCATTATTGAAGAAAAAGTCAAACAAGCCGAAAAGGACTTGGGATTGCTTCGTAGTGCCTACAAAAACGATAGTGATAACGGAACAGACGATACATCACCTACCTTTAAATCCTTTGAGGAAGGTTCGACTACAATGTCCAAAGAAGCCAATGTACAACTCGCTTTACGTCAAGAAAAATTCATACGTGATTTGAAAAATGCTTTATTGAGAATTGAAAACAAAACCTATGGGGTATGTAGAGAAACAGGCAAACTCATTGAAAAAGAACGTTTGAAATTAGTTCCGCATGCCACTTTGAGTATTGAAGCAAAAAACCGTCAATCTTTGATGGGATAATTCGAAATTCATCCTTTCTTTTATTTTGAAAGAAAGGATGAATTTATTTTTTAGGAAATTGAACTGTAAAAACAGTTCCATTGTTGGGTGATGATACAAAACTGATATTTCCTTTATAAGATTCTACAATTCTTTTTACAATTGCTAATCCCAGTCCCATTCCACTAGATTTGGTAGTGAATTTCGGTTCAAATATCATATTTTTATTTTCTTCTTCAATTCCTTTTCCATTGTCGGAAACGCTGATGATGACTTGGTCATTGGCTTCTTTTACTTCAATATCAATTTTCGGGTTTTTAGTTTCAGCCAAAGCTTGATTGGAATTGGTTACCAAATTGGTGATAATTCGAATCAATTGGGTTTGGTCAAACAATGCCATGATTTGAGGCTTTTCACTGTGAAATGAAATATAATTTTCAGAAAAAATATCAACGGCCAGTGAAGTGACTTGTACAATGTCAATCAATTCTTTTTGTGGAGTTGGCATCTTGGCAAAATCGGAGAAAGCTGACGCTATGGCGCTCATGGTGTCGATTTGCTGAATGAGTGTTTGACTAAAATCTTTTATTTTTATATTAATTTCAGGGTCTTTGGGATCAAATTTTCTTTCAAAACTTTGAATGGTCAAACGCATTGGGGTCAAGGGATTTTTGATTTCATGTGCTACTTGTTTAGCCATTTCTCGCCAAGCGCTTTCACGTTCACTTGTAGCCAACTTAACAGCATTTTCCTCCAGTTCTTCCATCATGCCATTGTATGCTTTGATGAGATCATGCAATTCATCGGTGCCACTTTTGATGGTTAATTTTTCATTGATTTTATTTAAACGGGTCACTTTCATATGTTCTACCACCTTTTTAATAGGGCTAGAAATGACTCTTGAAATATAATAGGCGAGTATGATGGAGAACAAAATTGCAGTGATGAAAACCAAAGATATTTTCATGAGTAAATCTTCCAATTCTTTTTGATAAAAATCGCTTTTCCCCAAATACGGAATATTGAGAATACCAATAGGCGTAAATTTTTGATCATATATATAACTGTAAATGGAAAGGTAATCTTCATTTGCAAACTTTCTGTCTACCATTACTCTGTGATTGATATCATTTTTTAGAGCTTGAACAATATTTTTAGATATTGGCGTGAGTGTGGAATCAATGGTGAAAGTTGCTCGTGAAGTCTTAAGTAAATTTCCTTCCATGTCATAAAGGCCAATTTCCAAATTGTGCACATGCGACATTTCAAATATTTTTTCTTTGAATATAAAAGGTAATTTTTCCGTAATTATGGGAAATGTAGTGTTGTCTAACTGATATTCAATATCTCTTTTTACAGCACTTTCTTTACGATCCAAGCGGTTTAAATGATAATCTTCAGCTTGATTTCTGTATTGAATGATAGAAACTACGATGATTAAGGCCGAAACAAAGATGACCAAAAGTAGCATGGAGAGGAATATTCTGGATTGCAGGGTTTTAAACCATTTCATTTTGAGCTTGGTATTTGAAATATGTAAAAGTAAAATAAAATTAATCAATCCAATCCAACTGTTTCACATTTGTAAGATGATACTCAAGTAAAGTGTTAAAAAGAATGAATAACATTTGGCATTCCGATTTTATAGTATTTTTGTGTTTGGTTTTATCAAAAATTATTCCATTATGAAACGATTTTTATTGATTTTAATATTTTTTTCAGGATTTTCAGTACAACTCATTTCGCAAAATGAGCAGGCAGATAGCACCCGTAGTAAAAATTCCTTTTTTGAAGATGTAGATTTTGGAGGTGGTATCCAGTTGAGTATTGGAAATGGTTATACGGCTGTGGGTTTATCTCCATCTGCCGTTTACGGTTTTTCAGATCAATGGGCTTCAGGTGTCAGTGTTACTTATTTGTATGTCAATGAAAATCTGTACAATTTTGATTACAATATCTATGGTGCTAGTACTTTGGTGCTGTATAATCCCATTGAAGAATTACAACTCAACACAGAATTTGAAATGCTCAATGTACATCAGAAAAATGGGGAACAAAAAAACCAATATTGGGTTCCGGCATGGTATGTAGGTGCAGGCTATGCCATCAGCAAGCGAGGTGCTATCGGACTGAGGTATGATATTCTATTTGATAAAGATAAAAGTGTGTACCGAGATGCTATAACTCCTTATGTGAAATTTTATTTTTAAGTAAACTTTATAAAAACTTCCTTTCAATTAATTGAATCAATCTTTCTTCGTATTCGATTTTTTCCGACCAATTGTAATCACTTTTTACGATGTTGTTGATAAAATCTTTGGCTTGAGATTCTGTTTCAAAAGAATTGAGTTGAGATAAAACCCGATTAAAATCGGCGAGATTGCCGTCAAAAAGATGTTTGACAAAAGCAATTCTATCATTGAGACCAATTTGAAGTTGTTGCTGTGAAAGTCGGTCGTTGAGTGATTTTTTAACCGTATTGATTTTATCGGCGCGTTCAAACATATCAGCAGCGATGTCGGCAGGTATGGATTCACCCATTTCTTCGTCCTTACTGATCTGAGGCATACTTTTTTTGATTTCAAACAAAGGTTCGGGAGATTTGATGATTTCTTCTACTATTTCAACCTTTTCTTCTATAAAAAGTTCTGTAATTTCGGGTAAATCACGGGTGACAGCAGCTGCTTGATTACCGGCATTTTCCATAATTTGTTTGATGCGATCTTCTACCGAATGAAAAACTTCACCAGGATTTTCTCTTTCAGCTACGGGTGTTTCAATTATAGGATCTGGCGTTATTGCTATAGGTTTTGGAACCTCTACAATTGGGATAGGAGTGGTTTCAAATGGAAGATCAGTAGGAGCAACCTCGGCAGTTGGAATTTCAATTACTACATCATTTAAAAGGAGTTCCGATTTTTGAAAATGCAACAAAACGCTTTGTTCGTACAAAGCTCTTGATTTATCGAGAATTTTTTCGGTATCTGCATATAAGCAAAGTTCCACTATTTCAGCAGCTAAATCTTGTACAGTTTGGTTTGAAATTTTGTGCATAACTTGTTTGAATTTTAACGAGTGACAATGCTTATTTTTTTACTTTTGTAAAAGTACAAAATTATGTTTAAAGTCCATATTAAACCTTGCACTTTGAATATTAAACTTTAAACCCGAAACCATTTTTGATATGTTTTTAGAGAATACCGTCAATCACAATGAGCAATTTGGATGGATAGAAGTTATCTGTGGATCTATGTTTTCGGGGAAAACTGAGGAATTGATCCGACGATTGAAAAGAGCCCAGTTTGCCAAACAACGCGTAGAAATATTTAAACCCGCCATTGATACGAGGTATGATGATGTACATGTGGTTTCGCATGATTCCAATCAGATTCGTTCTACGCCGGTACCATCAGCTGAGCAAATCAGGTTATTGACTAGTGAGGTAGATGTAGTGGGAATAGACGAAGCACAATTTTTTGACGATGAAATCATCCATGTGTGCAATGATTTGGCCAATAGAGGCATCAGGGTGATAGTAGCCGGATTGGACATGGATTTTATGGGAAAACCTTTCGGACCTATGCCTGCCTTGATGGCAACCGCCGAATACGTCACCAAAGTACATGCAGTTTGTACCCGAACAGGAAATTTGGCTCATTACAGCCATCGGACTTCACAAAGTAAGGACTTGGTTGTATTGGGTGAAACCGATATTTATGAACCGTTGAGTCGGGCAGCATATTTCAAGGCCATGCAGGTCAAACAAGAGCCAAAGTAATATTTTTTTAGCCTCCTTTTTAGTGTAAAATTTATTCTTTGAATGATTTAAAATGATAAGTTTTTCAAAGAATGTATAGATAATTCAAGTGATGGATCAACCTTATGGAACCTATTTGAGTGTCAATCTCAAAGCATTGGTTCACAATTATAATTTTATCAAATCTCAGTTGCAAAAACCAACTCAGGTTTTGGCTGTTATCAAGGCATTTGCTTATGGACATGAGTCGGTGGGAATTGCCAAGAAATTGGAACAAGAAGGGATCGCCTATTTTGCGGTGGCTTATGTTGCCGAAGGAATCACGTTGCGAAAAGCAGGAATCAAAACGCCCATATTAGTTTTACATCCGCAAATTATAGATGTGGAAGCGTGTTTGCAATACCAATTGGAACCCAATATTTACAGCTTTAAATTGTTGGAAATTTTCCAAAGTCAATTGAAAACCAAAGGAAAAAAATTATTTAAAATTCATTTAAAATTCAATACAGGATTGAATCGTTTGGGTTTTAAAAGAACGGATATTTCCCATTTGATGGCACAAATCAAGCAAGATGACACCTTAAAAATACAATCTGTTTTTTCGCATTTGGTAGCCAGTGAAGATCACGATTTGAAGGCATTTACCTTGGGACAAATAGCGCAGTATACAGAAATTGTCGGGGATATTCAAAAAGAAATTACCTATCCTTTTATTCGACATTTGGCCAATACTTCGGGAACTTTAAACTATCCGGAAGCGCATTTTGATATGGTGCGAACAGGGATTGGATTGTATGGCTATGGCAATGAAGACAAGTGGACGAATCAATTGCAAAACGTAGGTTCATTGTATTCGGTAATTACCCAGATTCATACCATTCAAGCCGGAGAATCGGTGGGTTATAACAGAGGTTTTATTGCTGAAAAGACTGTTAGGACCGCCACTATTCCATTGGGACATGCCGATGGAATTCCGCGAACATGGGGCAAAGGAAAAGGATTTATAGGGATCAATGGGAAGAAAGCGCCTTTGTTGGGGAATGTGTGTATGGACATGATTATGGTCGATGTGACCGACATTTCATGTGAAGAAGGCGATGCTGTACAAGTATTTGATAATCAAAAAACGGTTGAGGAAATTGCAGAGAATGTAGGTACTATTTCCTATGAATTGTTGACTGCGATTTCGCAAAGAGTACCCAGAATTGTTATTTAACAATAAAATTGTACTTTTGTTACATATTAATTTTAAACCCAAATATTTATGTTGAAAGAATTCAAAAATTTTATCATGACAGGAAATGTCATTGAGTTTGCTGTAGCCGTAATCATGGCTGGTGCAGTAGGAGCTGTTGTTACAGGATTTGTGAACGATATTGCGATGCCACTTGTGGGATACATCTCTGGTGGAGTAGATTTTTCTGATTTGAAAATTGTATTATCGGATGCTATTGCAGCTTCAGAAGGTATTGAAGCAAAACCTGAAGTAGCTATCAGATGGGGAGCTTGGGTCAATACTTTAGTAAATTTAGTGATCATAGGATTTGTCATGTTTATGATAATCAAAGCTTACAACAAAATGAAGAAACCCGTTGAAGCACCAGCACCGGCAGGACCTACAGACAATGATTTATTGGCAGAAATCAGAGATTTGTTAAAAAAGAAATAGATTTTAATTTTTAATAGCCTAACCCGAACTTGATTAAAGTTCGGGTTTTTTTATGGATAGGCAAATAAAAGTTGCGAGGAATAAAAAATATAGTATCTTTGCAGTCCAATATCGCGGGATGGAGCAGTAGGCAGCTCGCTGGGCTCATAACCCAGAGGTCACAGGTTCGAGTCCTGTTCCCGCTACGAATTTAGAGGTTCTTTTTAAGAACCTCTTTTTTGTTGGGGCGAATTGCATTCGCCCTTTTCGAATCGTTGGGGCGAATTGCATTCGCCCTTTTCGAATCGTTGGGGCGAATGGCATTCGCCCTTTTCTTATTGTTGGGGCGAATTGCATTC
>JAABRF010000019.1 GCA_011391075.1 Flavobacteriia bacterium
GATGTGGATGTAATTAGTAAATAGTTTAAGGTTTAAAGTTTAAAGTTTAAAGTTTAAAGTTTTTCATTAATTCACTGTGGTTTCAGGTTATAGGTTGCATCCAGCATCCAACACCAAACATCCATCAGTTTAAAGTTTAAAGTTGTTCATTAATTCACTGTGGTTTCAGGTTGTAGGTTGCATCCAGCATCCAACACCAAACATCCAACAGTATAAAGTTTAAAATTTCAATATGCAAAAATTATTTTTATTTTTATTTATAGTCCCTTTTTCAACGTTACTGGCACAAGAATCGGATAGTACGACTGTGTACAAAAAAAGGGTTTTGGAAAGTACCGAAATCGAATTTTTGATGAGCGGTTACAATCAAAACGGTTCCAATTCTTCCGTTTCTGGTGGAATAGGGGATGAAAACCTACAAGATGCGGCAACCAATATTGTAGTATCAATGCCGCTGAGTGCTGATGATGTATTGACTTTTGATGTAGGTATATCTGCCTATTCATCGGCTTCATCCAGCAACATCAATCCTTTTAATTCCGGAGCTTCCGGTGGTGACGACGATGACGATGATGACGATGATGATAAAGTTTTAGCTCCGGCTCTGCAACAACCCACCGGAACACCTTGGCAAGCTTCCTCAGGTGCCTCCAAAAAAGATATTTTGGCAGCAGGTTCTTTGAGTTACAGCCATAGTAGTGATGACCGAAAATGGATTGTAGGTGCCGATTTACATTTTTCCAATGAATATGATTACACTTCATTGGGTATAGGTGGAAATATTTCCAAATTATTCAATGGTACCAATTCTGAAATTTCATTAAAAGCCAATGTGTATTTGGATCAATGGAAACCCATTTACCCAACTGAATTGCACGAATATGACAAATATGGTTCTTCTTTTTTAAACAACGGATATTTTGAAAATATCACCGTGTATAATCAAAATGGATTAGAAACCAATCAATATGTGCCAACTCAATTTGAAGCCATAGCCGACTCCAAAAGAAATTCCTATTCCGGAACTTTGGGTTTTTCACAAGTATTAACCCGTAATTTACAATTCTCAGTTTTCATGGATGTGGTCATGCAAGAAGGTCTGTTATCAACACCTTATCACAGAATGTATTTTGCGGATAAAGCCAATTATTATATTGGGGATACGCAATACATATCTGTTTATGAAACCAGAGATAACAAAGGGGTGTATCGATTGGCTGATGACATCGAACGTTTGCCTGATACCCGATTGAAATTACCATTTGGAGCCAGAATCAATTATTATTTGAGTGAACGAATCAGTTTGCGTACCTACTACCGGTATTATTGGGATGATTGGGATATTACCTCTCATACTGCTAATGTCGAATTACCGATTAAGCTTTCCGATAAATTTACGTTTACGCCAGCTTACCGCTATTACATGCAAACGAAAGCCAAGTATTTTGCCGGATTTGAGGAACATCTTTCTTCAGAAGAATTCTACACTTCCGATTACGATTTATCCGATTTTGATGCGCAACAATACGGATTCGGTTTGTCTTATACCGATATTTTTACCAAAGCTAAAATTTGGAAAATAGGTTTGAAAAATGTGGATTTGAGATACCAACATTACACGCGTAGCAATGGCTTGACTGCCGATATCGCTACGCTTGGGTTTAAGTTTGTCGTAGATTGATAGCACGTATTTAAAATTTTAAAGCCACATTTCAATACAGAAGTGTGGCTTTTTGTAATTTTAACTTAGAAAGAGATTGTATTTTAGAAATCACATATCCGGTTGTTTGATACTTTTATCCCATTTTTTCCAAGAATTTTTCATTCCTATAATCACATTCGGATCATCTATAAATTGCCAATTCAATGATTTGTCCGTGCTTTTTTCATTGGAATAATGGAAAAAAATAATCGACTTTATCAATGGATAATCCATAGTAATTTTTGCATAAGCATCAGTAAACCATTTTTCTCTATCACCTCCAACAATTAAGGAACCGAATTCGGAAATCATCATGGGTTTATTATACGTTTTGAGGATGGAATAACTATTGGATAATAACTCTTCGAATGTCCACCATTTGCTCCACGAAACACTGCTTCCGAAATTTAATACTCCGAATGAAATGATATCGACATAGGTGTCGCCTGGATAGAAATTGTCAAATTCATAGGACAAATGTGGATTCCAAACCCAAATAGCATTATTGACACCATTGATTTTAAAAATTTCATAGACATGTCTCCAAGCATTTACAAAATCGGCTTTAAAATTATTTTGAGGACCCCAAGGATAGTGATAAGGGTCATTCATTTCGTGTCCAAATCGCAAATAAAAAGGATGTCCAAACTCTTTTGCTTGCTTGGCCCATTCCAATATATAGACATCGTAGTCTCCTTTGGCAATAGATGCCAATGATCCTTTATCTCTTTTTTCCAATGAGGGTTCAATTTTTGGATAATTTTTAACAGAAAATGCACCAACCCATGGTTCCCAGGTAATCATGGGAATTGAACCTAAACGATAAATGGTTTCACTTTCAATCTTAGGAAATGCATGTTCTTGTTTTTCGCCCCATGCTTTGTATATGTGGATAATGGGAAAGGTTATTCCCAAACTGTCTTCCAAATTGATAATGCTCTCATAAGAATCGATTTGCGTGTTATCGGATGCACCCATTAAAATCATTTCATTTTGGATTAATTTCTCTTTATCATTTCTAATAGAATCAAACCATATTAGTTTATTGACGCGCCTATTTTCACGTTGTTTTACAATCATATTTTCCTCGACGTTGTCTATCATATGTTCAGCATTGTAAAAGAGTGTTTTTAAAGGACCATTGGTTCCTTTACTGATAATGGAGAATAAATAAACGAGTAAAAATGCTATTATTAATATGATGATTACATAGCCTATTCTGGGTATTTTAAATTTTTTGGATGTCATAATTTTGGTATTTCAATTAATTTACTAATTCCCTCTGAAAGAGAAATATTTGGAACAAAATTTAATTTTTCTTTTACTTTTTCAGCATTGCCAATCATTTCCCAAACTTCATTTTCTCTATAGGGAATGGCTCCAAATAATATTTTGGAAGGAAAATATTTTTGAACTTCTAGTGCAATATCTTTGATTTTTATTCCTTTTCCACTACAAATATTGAAGATTTCGTTTTGAATTCCAGTTTGTTGAATTAAAGAGATTAAAGCAGAAACCACATCGTCAACAAACAAAAAATCACGAAATTGTTCTCCCAATGTCATTTTAAACGCTTCTCCTTTACTCAAGGTTTGAATCATTTCGTTGATGAAAAAGTTTTCAGACATATTGGGACCGTAAAAGTTGAAAATACGGGCAATCGAATAATTTATAGTACTATTTCTCAACCTGGTTTGAATGAGTAATTCAGCCATAGCTTTACTGAGTGAGTAAGGAGATACGGGCTGAAGTTGCATGTTTTCACTAAAAGGGGAAGTATTATTTCCATAAACTTCACTAGTAGAAGCAAAGATGAACTGAGTACAATCGGTTTGGGTCAATGCATCAATTAGATAGGAAGTGCCCATCACATTTACGTTATTCATTTGAGCAAAAATGGAATAATCTCTATTTCTGTCAATCAAAGCTGCCAAATGATAAACGATATCCGGGTTGATTTGTGAAACGATTGTTTGTAATGCCTCTTTGTGAGTAATATCCACTACAAATTCAGTTTCATTTTGAATACCCACATTTGAAATACTGAAAACGAAATCGGTATATTTTTTTAATTCATTTTTTAAAAAACTACCCAAATATCCGTTTCCGCCTGTAATTAAAATACGTTTGTTTTCTAAATTTATTTTGTCCATATCAATTGCGCTTTTGTTGCATCCAAAATATATTCATTTAAATCAAATTCCGTGTTAACTATTTTGGATTGATTATAATTTTTATACCAAAGAATGGTTTTTTCAATGGTTTTTTGAAAATCCCAAACCCCATTCCATTTCAGTAATTTATGGGCTTTTGAACAGTCCAACATCAATAGATGTGCTTCGTGATGTTCATTTGGGTTATTTTGGATATTGAAATGAATGTTTTCCCAGTATTTCTGACTTTCAAACAATACCTCATTCACGGTTACATTACTTTTAATTTCAGGGCCAAAGTTCCATGCATCTGCAAATTCGATTTTATTTTCGAGTAACATCCAACCCAATGTCAAATATCCACTCAAAGGTTCCAAAACATGTTGCCAAGGTCTTGTGGCTTTTGGATTGCGGATTTGAACTGTTTCATTTTGCACAGTGGCTTTGATCATATCGGGAATTAATCTGTCTAGGGCCCAATCTCCACCACCAATTACATTTCCGGCACGTGCACTTGCCAATAAAACGTTGTGTTTTTTTCCGTATTCGTTTACATTGAAAAATGAATTTCTATAGGAGGATGTAATTATTTCGGCGGCTCCTTTTGATGCACTATACGGATCAAAACCTCCCATAGGATCCGATTCGCGATAACCCCAAATCCATTCTCTGTTTTCGTAGCATTTATCACTTGTTATATTGACAATGGCTCGAACAGAATCAGTATTTCTTGACGCTTCGAGAACATGAGCAGTACCTAAAACATTGGTAGAAAAAGTTTCAATTGGATTGACATAGGATGGTCTTACCAAGGCTTGTGCGGCTAAATGAAAAACTATTTCAGGTTGCACTTTTTGAAAAAAAGCAAACAAGTGTTCGTAATCTCTAATGTCACCTATTTCAGAATGTTCAACTACATTATTCAATAAAGCTAAATGATGTAGCTCCTTGTTATCCAATGCGTAACCGTATACTTTGGCACCCATGTTTGTCAACCAATAAGCCAACCATGAGCCTTTAAACCCAGTATGTCCCGTTAAGAGAATGGTTTTATTTCTATAAATTCCACCAAAGAGTTGATTGTAATTTACCATACTTTCCATAATGCTTTATTTGTGTTCCACATATCATTCAATTGCTTGTTATCGCGTTGCGTATCCATCGGTTTCCAAAATCCTCTATGTTTAAATGAATACAATTCGCCATTTTTGGCTAAATTTTCCAAAGGTTCACGTTCCCAAATGGTAGGAAGTCCACCTGTAATATAATCAAAGGCTTTGGGTTCGCATACAAAAAATCCCGCATTAATCCATCCGCCATCGCCCATAGGTTTTTCAATAAAGGATTTGACATTTCCCGATTGATCATCAAACTCAACACCTCCGAATCTACCATCGGGTTGAACAGTGGTCATGGTGACGGCTTTACCGTGTTTTTTATGGAAATTTACCAATTCTTGTATATTGATATTGCCCACTCCATCTCCATAAGTAAGCATAAAAGTTTCATTACCCACCACTTCTTTTGCTTGAAGGATTCTTCCACCGGTCATGGTTTCTAATCCAGTGTCTAGCAAAGTTATTTTCCATGATTCAGATGAGGTGTTTAGAATCTTGGTTTCATTGGTTGATAAATCAATTTCTATATTACTATGATGCATAAAATAGTTAATGAAATATTCTTTGATTACATAACCTTTATAACCTAATAATATTACAAAATCATTGAAACCATAATGAGAATAGATTTTCATGATGTGCCAAAGAATGGGATGAGGTCCAATATTGATCATGGGTTTGGGTTTTAATTCGGTTTCCTCACTGAATCGTGTTCCAAATCCGCCGGCTAATAAGAGTGTTTTCATGGATGGTTATTGATTATTAGGTTATTTATTATTAAATAATTAGCACATTAGCACACTTCGACAAGCTCAGTGCAGGCAAGCTCAGTGCATCGCATTGGCACATTAGCACATTATCTAATTATCTAATTGAAAATGTTTTGTCCTCATTGATTTGAATGCGTTCCCAAGCATTTTCTACTTTAATTCTTGAAGATTGCCAAGCAAAATACATTCCTACTATGGCTTGGATAAAAACAATGAATCCAAATGCTAGCATACCCCAAGTCATCTGACGGGTGAAATACAATTCGCTTTCCGGGATATAAAATCTTCGGTACAGATATTCCCCAAAAGCTGTTAAAATAAAAACAGTACTGTAAATAATGGAAGGCAAAAGAAATACGCTATAAAATTTTCTATTTGCCATTTTCTCAGTCGGGATATAGGGTATTTTCTTTTTTAATAATGTTAATAAGAAGGCATAAAAAAATAGGGGAACAGTCGAAAATTTCAAAATCATGCCGCGCCAATGAAAACCCGATTCTGTTTTTTTATCCACCAAAAATTTTTGAATATATAGATAGATTGAAATGGCCGCCATTAAAACTACAATCCCTTTTTGGACAAATTCGAATATATCCATATTGGCAGGTATCAACCTTAGGAAAAAGTAGAAATAGGGAAGTGCAACAAAGAAAAAAGCCAATGTTCCAAATAAATAATAGGTGCCAATCGCCAAATATGATATTTTTTGCCAAAAACTCAATTTCCCAATCACATAAGGATATTCGTCAAAAAGTAATTCAAATACACCGCGTGCCCATTTGAGTTGTTGTTTGCTAAAAGAAGCAAAATCTTCCGGCACCAGTCCTCTACTTACCATAACGGGATTGTATATGGATTTCCAACCTTTAGCATGAATTCTTATGGATGTTTGTAAATCTTCAGCCAATCCCATGGCATGTCCGCCTATGCTTTCCAATGCCTCACGACGGAAAGTGCAATTGGCTCCAATGGCAACAGCTCCGTTAAAACCACTTAATCCCATTTGCGTAGGTCCGTAAAAGGTATAAGTTTGTTCGGCCGCACCTTTGGCTATAAACGATCGATACATATTGTAATACCCTTGACTAACTTGAACAAAGCCTACTTTTTCATCTTGAAAAAACCCTAAAGTTTCATCCAAAAAATTTGGGAATACAATATGGTCGGGATCCAATATCAATATAAACTCTTCTTGGGTTCTGCGTAAAGCTTCATTGACTTTACCTGCTTTTGCACCGGGTAAATTGGCTAAATCAAACCAAACAACATCGTATTTTTCGGCTAATGCTTTGAATTTTAAATCTTCCGTACTGTCCAATAAATAGGTTGTATGAGGATAATTCAAATTCTTCAATGCTTTGAATGTGTTTTCAAACATACTCAAAGGTTCGCCTGGCGCAGCAGTGGTAAATACAGCGACAGACAGATTTTCAGTAGGTTTAGGAACGATTAATGGTTTGGAAATCCATAAATAATTTACCCATATTAAAAGCAGTCGAAGAATGCTATACCAAAAAAATGTACTTAATATTACATATAAAACCAAATTTCCAATATGTACAATTCTAAACCACCATTCCAATAAATAACCTATGCCTATCAAACCCGTAAGCGCAAATACTTGAAGTACGAATTTATCGTAGGCCAAAACATCTGCAGATCGTTTGGTTATCCATAAATCATTTCTCAGTTTGGTTTGCATACTTTATAATTTGAAATTTAATCGAAAGCCAGCGTTGTAACTATCGTAGAAATAGGTATTGAAATAGGAACCATAAATTGAAAAAGACCATTTATTTTTGATATCATATACTAAATTCAAACTCGCATCATAAGGATTGAATTCGGTTTTGTTTTCTGTATAAACAATATTGGAATTCGACCCATTGGAAGCCACATATTCAGGACTATTGGCAGTGGCATAAAAACCATAATTTCCCTTTAAATTGAAATTCCAACGTGGTGAAAATGGATAGTTTAAAACCAAAACTATTGAATTTACCAATTGATTATTGGGCGTATAATACAAATCGTATTTTGATGCAATAGTAGGAGTTGAATAAGCGTTTTCAATAGGTATATAGGTGCTTTTTTTCGAATCGGAATATCCTAATCCATATCCTAACTGAACTTTAAAATCGCTGTTAAATAACGGTCTGGAAATATACCATGCTCCAAAATTTGAAATGACATTTTGATCCTCAAACGCGTTAATTTCATACCCAACGTGAAGCAAAGATTTATCATAATCTCCTAGATTCAAAGCAATACTTCCTTTGTGATAAAGCAAATCAGTCAAAGTGCTTTCTAAAGTACTTTTATAAGTCAATCGTTCGAAATTAAAGGATAATTTTGAACGTTTGGACAGAGATTTATGGAGCGAAACATTTCCAATTAATTGTTTGTTTTCAGTAACATTGTTGTATTCAACTCCAAATTTAAATTGAGTACTCAAGCCTATGGATGTAAATAACATTTCATTTCCAACGCAAACATCAATAATTTGGGATTGATTTGAAATATTTTCATTTTTGATTTCCAATATTGGATGTAATAAATAGGAGTGCATTTTACCAAAAGTCAATTTTTCACGAATTGATTCCAGAGGTTGGTTATCGTTTAAATAATTGGTTTCAAATGAAATAGATAAAGACTGAGCCTCATTTATTTTACTTTTCAATTCTCTTGTTACAGAGTTATTCGGATAAATTGAATCAATCTTGGAAATAGATTCATTTGCTTTGCGATAATTAGCACTCCAATAATAAATTTCTGCTTCTGTTAATAAAACCTGAGATTTATCGAAATCGGTATTTTTCAAAATTTGAATTGTTTCTAATGCTTCACTTAGAAGTCCCATTTTAAGTAATGTTTGTATGTATTCAAATTTTAGTTCATTTGAATTTGGTAGCATTTGAATTGTAGATTCGTATAGTTTTTTGCTTTTATTATACTTACCTAGGTTTGACAATGTAAACGCATACAACCAATTAACTTCAATATTTGTTGAAGTGACAAAATACAAATTTTCTAATTTTTCTTCCGCAGATTTAAAATTTGAATCGGTAATATCCTTTTTAATTTTCTCAATTTCAAGCTTGAAATCTTGAGTAAAAGAACTAATAGACATCCCAAAAAATAGAATTAGAATTGATACTTTACGTTGCATTGTTTACTTTATTTATTAGTTTGTCGAATAGAATGTATCGATTTTATGAAGCAAATAAATACCTTTAAATACACTTTTTTACAATGTATTTTTTAAGATTTTACTCAAAGTTTGGTTTGATTTTACAACCAAAAAGTTAAAGAATTCGTAAGATTTTTGCTAGTTCTGTTGCAAGCGAAGTAGGTTTCTATTTGTTTATGCAACTACCTTTACCATTACCATTACCATTACCATTACCATTACCATTACCTTTATTAGCCTTTTTATTTGTTTTATTACAATTGGCATTTTTAGTATTTTTTTGTCCCATTTGTCCACATTTTTCATGGTCACCGTCTATAATGCTTTTAAAAACTTCGGCACTGATAAACTGAGGTGAATAGGTGACGTCTTTAAGTTCCAATTGCCCTACAAAAGCTCTCATATGATTTCTAGAGCCACAAGTTAGATTGTCTAATGCATCCAATAGTAAAGGGTTGGAAGTATCATTTTTATAGGTCATGAGATCTTTGATGTCCAAATCTTCAATGGTTGCACCAACTTTCAAAGCTTCAGTCAAAGAGACATCACCTTGTGCAATCAATTGGTTGTACAATTTTTGTAAATCGGAATTGTTAAAAACGCCATTTTCAGTGGATGCAGGATCTGGAATTTGATTTTCATTTAATAAAACCAACATACGATCCATATGTCTTTGTTCACTTTCCACAATGTTTTTAAAGACAAAAAAATCGTATTTGTCGGCAAAATGTTGGTATACGTCACGAGCTAGTTTTTCTTCTTCACGCATGTGTTTAAGTAAGACGATCTCTCTGTCATTCAGTGTTGTAGCAGAATTTGTTACCTTTAAATTCGAATTTAGTAAGTTTCCTTTATTACTCATAAAACTATATGAGAAAGTGAGAGTTAGAGCGAACAAAATAGTGTAAAAAAATGTTTTCATGATAGTATAAATTTATTTGTATAGTATATTTTACGTGTTACATTTTTATTCCTTTCAAAAATTTAAAAAAAAATCAAAATTATTTTTGATGTGACTGTTGGTGCGCATCAAACCATTCGGGTTTTGTCATTTCGGTTTCATATAGATAATTTACTATTTGCATAATATCTTTTTCGTCGTAATTTAAATGTGGCATAACCCCTTTTTCTATAGCAGCATCGCGCATTAAAACTTTTTCTTGTTGTGGATTTTTTACCCAATTCGACATTAAATTAATAAATTCGTCTTTGTTTTTTGATGCTTTCATATACCTTCTTTTCACAGCGTACATAGGAGGTGCAATCATTTCTTCTTCGGTTTTGTTTTCAAAGCCATGGCATGCAATGCATTTTTGCTCAAATTGGATTTTACCTATACTTTCCGCATTTGAATCGATGGTTTTTGTTATTGTCGAATTGGTGTTTTCACAAGAAACCAAGATCAATATAAATAAGATTAGTTTTGGAAATACTCGAATTATTGAAAGTGTTGATTTACGATACATATAACAATATTTGATTTGATTATTAAATTTTAATATTTACCTTTTCCCATTCCTTTTCCTTTACCTTGACCATTCCCTTTTCCTTGTTGCGAACCTGCTGGAATAGAAGTTTCAATATTACAGGATTGATTTTTTTTTCGTAAAATCTTTTTAAATTCTTTTAAAGTAAGGTGTTTTGGAGTATAGCTTGATTTCAAATTTATTAAGAATTGATTACCGCTTCTAATCCCATTTTGAATGTTGCAGATTAAATATTTATTCAATTTTTTGATGATCGGATTTTGAATTTTATTTTGAAATTCATTAAAATTGATGAGCAATTTTTCTTGTTCGAGTGTGATTAAATTAAGTATTTCAATTTTTTCCAAATAATTTTTGTTAGTTAGTTCATTATAGTTGGTTTGTATGTTTTTATCGTTATAAACACCTTCCGTATCAGAAGTTAACTGAAATGTAGAGGTTTGTTTCAGCGCACATTTCAATTTATTTAAAGATGTAATATTTGAATGATTTAGATTATTAATTTCATCAAACCCCGTTTTTCTATAAAAGTGGTTACTAATATCTACAATGAATTTTATATTTTCATAGTTCAGTGTCAAATAATTCAATTCCTCAATATTCAATGTTCCAATATTTCCAAATTGTTTGCATTCATCTTTTTGTTGATTGGACTTTTGAGAATAAGTTATACTTGTAAAAAGAATAGAGAATACTAATAATAGATTGATGTTTTTTTTCATTTGAAGGTTAGATTTGTAGTTAAAAAAAATCCAACTTATGAGGTTGGATTTGAAAACGGTTAATTACACTGTTCTTTTGAAGACGTTATAATTTGATTGAAAAGTTCTTGAGAAATGAATTGAGGAGCATAGGTTTCTTCATTTGTATTAATACTACTTACAAATGCACGCATGTGATTGCGTGAACCACAAGTCAAATTTCCAAAAATATCCAAAATGGCAGGATTTGAAGTTTCAGAGGAGAGTTCCATTAAATCTTTTATATCAACATCTTCAATAGTTGCCCCAACTTTTAAGGCTTCCACTAGAGAAATATCACCTTGTGCTATCAATTGATTATAAAGATATTTTAAATCTATGTTATTGAAAACACCACTTTGACTTGAAGCCGGATCTTGTATATGATAATAGTTTAGGAGACACAATACTTTGTCCATATGTTGTTTTTCACTATTGGAAATGTTATTGAAAACATTAATCCCGTATTTATCGTAGAGATAACGATAAACATCATAAGCTAATTTTTCTTCCTCTCTCATAAATTTTAACATTTCGATTTCTTCTTCACTTATAGTGGTAGAAGGGTTTATTAAATCACAATCTGTTGATTGAGAATTTTCATCTTTTGAACAAGAGGAAAAATAAAAAAGCGATAGGATTAGTAATTTTAAAATTGATTTTTGCATTAGTTTTAAATTTAAAGTGATACAACTATTACGTATAACATTAAATTTTCTTTCAAAAACTAGTGTTTCTTTTTTTTACTTTTACTTCCTTCTTGTCCCCCAAAAGCTTTCCATGGTCTTATTTGTTCAGCAATAAATGTATTATCAGATTGAATTTTCCCCATCACTTTAATTGTGATTCCATTTTCCAACTCCAATATGGGTGGAATAAAAATTTCATGATAAATAATTTGCCATTCTTTACCTGAAAAGTCTTTCATTAATAATGTGTCTATTTTAGAATCAATTATTTCTCCAGCTAAAAATCCCGCTTTAGGATTCATCCAATGTTGCAATTTTTTTTCTTCTATACTATTGTATATTTCCACTTGATTGGCAAATTTGCGTTCCAAAAATGAGGCACTGCCACTGATAAAACATAGTGTTCCAATTACCATACTCAAGAAAACACTAAGGGATAATATGCTCAATAAACTAAATTTATATGCTTTTTTAAAATTTTTAAAACTAAAAAATGCTAGTAATGTAAATATCAATAAAAAGAATAACCAAAAATAGGGAAGAAATACCAATAAACTTTCCCATTTGGAGTGTTTGAAATGGCTCAAGAGTTCAAAATCAGTTTGTTGAACACTGTATAAAATGATAGAAAATGACATGGAGCCAATCAGGATGGAAATTGCAAAAAGACACCAAAATCCCCAATTTTTAAATTGGAAATACCATTTAGGTGTTGGTTCAATATGTTGATGTTCAATTTTTTCTAATATTTTGTCAAAGTTGTTCATAGGTAAAGGTTTTTATTCAAAAAAAGAAATATGTTGTTTTTGGGCTAATTCGCTAAACATTTTTTTAGCTCTGTTGAGATAGGTTGCAACAGTACCTTCCGGAATTTTGAGAATATCCGATATTTCAATGTAGTTTTTATCTTCAAAGTATTTGAGTACCAAGACGGCTTTATAGTGATCGGGTAATTGGTTGATGATGTTCATCACTTTTTTTTCCGTTTCAATTTCCTCATGTGAAATGTCTTCATTTTGAGTATATTTTAAATGAAGTTCATAATCAACGGTTTTGTTCTTTCCGAAAGAAACTGATTTTCTCCAATCCGAAATGGTTTGATGATGAACAATGCGATATACCCAGCTACTAAAGGATAAGTCAGTGTCAAAATCGTTTAGATTTTTCCAAATTTTTATAAATGATTCCTGCAATATGTCCAAGGCTTCTTCCTGCGAAACATTGGAAATATGGTGAATATAACGCAATAATTTGTTTTCATACCGTTGATACAAACAAGCAAAAAATGAAGTGTCTTGAATTGATTTTTCAACCAATTCACGATCCGTAAAAAGTATACAATCATTTTTTTTCAAATTTACTATAGGATGATGGGATTGTTTCAAACCTTTTATTAATACGCAAAAAGGTTATTTTCCTTTCAATAGTTGGGGCGAATTGCATTCGCCCGTTCTTCAAGGCGAATTGCATTCGCCCGTTCTTCAAGGTGAATTGCATTCGCCCGTTCTTTAAGGCGAATTGCATTCGCCCGTTCGTCAAGGCGAATGCTATTCGCCCTTATTCAATACGTCCATCTATCATTTCAATCTTTCGGTCTGCCATATTGGCAAGTTCTGGATTATGGGTCACGATGACGAAAGTTTGACCAAATTTGTCTCGTAATTCAAAAAAGAGTTGGTGCAAATGGGTAGCCGAATCGGTGTCAAGATTTCCACTTGGTTCATCAGCAAAAACGATTAATGGGTTGTTTACCAAAGCTCTGGCTACTGCCACGCGTTGTTGTTCTCCACCTGAAAGTTCGGTAGGTTTGTGGTGTATTCTATCCTTAAGTCCTAAAAAAGTAAGTAATTCTTCGGCTCTTTTTTCGGTTTCTAATCTATTTTTACCGCCAATATATCCCGGAATACAAACATTTTCTAAAGCTGTAAATTCGGGTAATAATTGGTGAAATTGAAAGATGAAACCAATATTTTCATTTCTGAATTGAGCCAATTCATTTGATTTTAAGCCCAAAACATCTTTTTGATTGATGAATATTTTGGTTTTATAATGAGGATTTGGATTATCCAAGGTTCCCAAAATGTGAAGTAGGGTAGTTTTGCCTGCACCCGAAGGTCCCACAATAGCAATAACTTCGCCTTTTTGAATGTCGAGAGAAACTCCTTTGAGAACTTCCAAAGTTCCATAGGATTTGTGTATGTCGATGGCTTTGATTATACTTGTCATGTTGCGAAATTAAGGATTTTTTTGGTACAAAAATTGATAATAAAGTAACGATTTTTAAGTTAATATTACAACGAAATTTTAAATGGAATCAAAATTTAAACTTTTTATTAAAGGACTTTTATTTGATGGCATAGGAATGTTGTCTTATGCTATTCCTTGGTTTGGGGAATATTCAGATATTATATGGGCCCCAATTTCGGCTATAATACTCTATAAAATGTATCCCGGAACGGAAGGAAAGATTGGAAGTTTGGTTACTTTTGTTGAAGAATTGGTTCCTTTTATAGACGTAATTCCAACCTTTACTTTGACCTGGATTTATAAATTTGTAATTAAAAATGAAAAACCTGATGAAATTTCAAATAAGTAAATTTTTTACCCTATTCATATGGATAACTTTCTCAAATTCAATATTGATTTGGGGACAGACAGATACAATTCAAACAGAAGATAAGGGCAAACCCGTTATATATAAAGACTACTACGTTTTTGAAGGAGATACCATGCTGATAGAATTGGATGAAGTACATCTTTTAAAAAAATTGAATTTTAAAACACAGGATGATCGCAATTACTACTTTTGGTTGCGAAGAAAAGTACACAAAGCGTATCCTTTTGCAATAATAGCTCAAGAACGTTTGGAAGTCATCAATGCCAATTTGGAAAACATCAAAACCAAGCGTCAAAAAAAAATATACCTCAAAAGATTGGAGGAATATTTTGAGGGCGAATTTACGGACCAACTTAAAGATCTAACGGTCACTGAAGGCAGGGTTTTAATTAAATTGATACATCGTCAAACCGGAATGACGGTTTATGAATTGTCTCGAGAATACAAAAGCGGTTGGAGTGCTTTTTGGAATCAAAAAACAGCGCGCTTATTTAAACAAAATCTCAAAGATGAATATGAACCCGCTTCTGATAACGAAGATTATCTTACCGAACTTGTATTGGAAAGGGCTTTTGAAGAAAATACACTCGTAAGTAAACCTACAGTTTTAAAGTTTGATTTTGAAAAGATTAAAAAGAGTAAAGGTAATTTTGTTCCTATTGAGAGACGGATATAAAATGAAAAAAGGCAGTTTAAAATTTAAACTGCCTTTTTTTATATTTTAATTCATTTTATAATACTGGTCTAATTCGCTAATATATTGATTTTTAGTATCAGAATCTAAAAGTGAGTATTCAAATGAATTTCTAGCAATTTGATACAAGTCAGCTTTAGTAAGTTGTAAAGCTTTTTGAATTTCCTCGTAATTTTTATTGACTTGTCCACCAAAATAAGCAGGATCATCAGAATTCACAGTTACTTTCAATCCCAAATTCATCATTTTTTTCAGTGGATGTTGGGTCAAATCGGGTTGTACTTTGAGTGCTTTATTTGATAAAGGACATACAGTCAATGCCATATCTCTTTTGATGATTTCTTTCACCAATTCAGCATCTTGTAATGCGTTATTGCCGTGGTCAATGCGTTTGATTTTCAATAAATCCAAAGCTTCCCATACGTACTCTGCCGGGCCTTCTTCTCCGGCATGTGCCAATGGAATGTAACCTTCTTTTGCAGATGCTTCAAAAACCCGTTGGAATTTGCTAGGCGGATTTCCTTTTTCAGAAGAATCCAAGCCAACGGCTTTTATTTTATGTTTGAATGGAATGGATTGTTCCAAAGTTTTGAAGCAGTCTTCTTCACTTAAATGTCGCAAATAGCTCATAATTAAAAAAGAAGTAATTCCAAATTGTTTTTGAGCATCCTCACAAGCTCTGGAAATTCCGTTGATAACTGTTTCAAATGCTATTCCTCTATCGGTATGCGTTTGTGGATCAAACATGATTTCGGTATGACGTACATTTTGAGTGTGGCACTTTTGTAAATAAGCAAAGGTCAAATCATAAAAATCTTGTTCCGTTTGCAAAGCACTGGCACCTTGATAATAAATGTCCAAAAAATCTTGCAAACAGTCAAATTGGTAGGCTTTTCTCAATTCTTCAACTGTTTTGTATGGAATTGAAATTTTATTGCGTTGAGCAATTTCAAATAAGAGCTCAGGTTCAAAAGTGCCTTCTATGTGTAAATGCAGTTCTGCTTTGGGGAGATTTTGAATAAATTTTTCCATCGAATTTGTTCTTTAAAAGATTAGAGCTACAAATTTACAAGTTTCTATCAGGAACTGAAAGTTTTTGACACAATACTTTTAGGAAGTAAATAAGAATAGTATTTTTGCTTGCTGCTTTTGAAGATACAAAGGCATAATTTTTTTAAAATATCTAATTTGAAAATTGATTATCCATTAAAATTTTATCCCATTCTCAAGGAAAGACTTTGGGGCGGTTTCAAATTAAATAGCTTGCTTCATAAGGAAAAATCTGAACAACCAGTTGGTGAAAGTTGGGAAATATCCGCTGTTAAAGGAAGTGTATCTGTGGTTGCTAATGGTGATTTAAAAGGTTGGAATTTAAGAGATTTAATCAATCGATTTCCATTGGAATTGTTAGGTCAATCCGTTTTGGATAGATATGGTAAGGAATTTCCATTGCTCATCAAATTCCTCGATGCCCATGCCGATTTGAGTATACAATTACATCCTAATGATGATTTGGCCAAACAAAGGCACCAATCCTTAGGGAAAGAAGAAATGTGGTACATCATGGAAGCTGAAAAAGACAGCCGATTGATGTTTGGATTTAATCAGAAATTGGAAAAAGTTTCATATTCCAAACATTTGAAAGAAGATACTTTGGAAAGCCTTTTGCATTTTGAAAAAGTTCAAAAAGGAGAAGTATTTCACATTCCGGCAGGAAGAGTTCATGCTATAGGTGGAGGAATTGTTTTAGCTGAAATCCAACAGAGTAGTGATATTACGTATCGTATATACGATTGGAAAAGATTGGATGAACAAGGAAATCCCAGAACCTTACACACTGATTTAGCTTTGGATGCCATTGATTTTAACATTCCTGAAAATTATAAAACACAATACTTGGATGTTAAAGATCAAAAAAACACATTGATAAATGGACAGTATTTCAAAACCAAATGGATGAATTTGACCATACCTATGAAATTTGATTTAGTCCAAAATGACACCTTTATTATATATGTAGTAGTTGAAGGGAAAGGAAAGATCAAATTTGATGAAAATGAAATTGCCATACAAATAGGAGAAACCCTTTTAATTCCTGCTCAATTACAGCAATTTAGCATCGTTCCGGATAGTAATGGTATCAAATTGATACAAGTTACCCCTTAATTTTCATTTAAATAGGTGATAATTATAAAAAAAAACTTATTTTTGCCACCCATTATAAACCATTAAATAGAAACAGTTTGGAAGGAGGTGCCTCAATATGTTAATCATACCAATTAAAGACGGTGAAAATATTGACAGAGCGTTAAAACGCTTTAAACGTAAATTTGACAACACCAAGGTGATGAGAAAATTGCGTCAGAAAAAGCAATTTACCAAACCTTCTGTAGAAAATAGAAGTATGAAAATCAAAGCGACTTATTTACAACGTCGTAGAACGGCAGAAGAGCAGTCATAGTTTTTGATTTTTATAAAATTTAAACGCTAAAGCTATAAGTTTATTAACTTTGTACTTTAGCGTTTTTTTTATTTGATATATCGGATGATTATTCAAAAATTCATAGAATATTTAAAAGTAGAAAAAGGGTATTCCAAACATACCCTAACTGCTTATGCTTCCGATTTAAAGAGTTTTAAAGATTTTCTAATAAAACAAGATGATAATTCAGAATTAAATGAAATAGTTTATGGTCAAATCAGGAATTGGATTGTGGCGTTGATGGAATCTGGCATAGAAAACAGAAGTGTCAATCGAAAAATCAGTTCGCTTAAGACTTTTTACAATTTTTTACTTAAAACAGGTGTTATAGAAAAAAGTCCCTTGGATCAACACCGTTCACTCAAAACGCCAAAAAAAGTTTTAGTACCTTTTTCACAGAAGGAAATGCAACATTTGTCAGAAATTTATGGGTCAGAAAGATCCTTTGAAAGTATGAGAAATATGATGATAATGGAATTACTTTATACTACCGGTATGCGTAGATCAGAATTAATTGGATTACAAGTATCGGATGTCAATTTGGAAGGTCGTCAAATAAAAGTTTTAGGTAAGCGAAACAAAGAACGTTTTATTCCTTTACTAGATTCTACAATTATAATGGTAAAAGAATATATAGAATTTAGAAATTTATTAAAGCCAACCCAAACCCAATTATTGTTAACAGAAAAAGGGATGCCTTTGTACGATTCCTTGGTTTATAAGATAGTCAAACAATACATGACATTGGTAAGTAGTAAAGAGAAAAGAAGTCCGCATGTATTAAGACACGCTTTTGCTACCCATTTACTGGATGAAGGCTCCGATTTAAATACAGTAAAAGAATTATTGGGACATTCCAGTTTGGCATCAACACAAGTTTATACACATACCAGTTTGGAACGATTGAAAGAAGTATATAAAAAAGCCCATCCGCGTAATACGCATAAGCGTTAAGTGTAATGATTCAGCCATATTAAGTTAACAACTCTTAAGATGAGCGTTTTATCTTTACAAAAGAGATAGGAAAAAAATTAAAACTCTCTCAGCACAGTATATCGACCAGCAGATTTCATAGAATATTAAAAAAGGAGCTATATAAATTCAAAGAAATAAATCAATTAATTTTTGAAAATTTTATGATTGAATACTGAATTGATTTATTTTTTTTTTGTAACTTTACATAGTATAATTCTAAATAAGTCAATATGAAATAAAAAATCTTTTGGAGTTGTAAAGAAAAACAAACAATTAAACAATCTAAAAACTTAAATTTAATTGACACATTGAAATCTAAAGATTTATAATTTTTATTACATCAAATATTTTTCAATTGGTCATAACAATCAAATAAATTATTATTTATGAAAGTACAAGTGCAAGCCATCAATTTTAATGCTGACAAAAAATTAGTTCAACTTATTGAAGAAAAAGTCGAAGCACTTTTAAAGTTTCAAGAAAACATTATCGGAGCTGAAGTTTTTCTCAAAGTTCAGAAAACAAGTGAGAAAGAAAACAAAATTTTAGAATTAAAAGTTGGAATTCCGGGCAAGGACAAATTGGTAAAGAAGACCTCAAGCACCTTTGAAGACGCTTTGACACAAGCAATTAGTAGTATGAAAAATACCTTAAAAAGAATCAAAGAAAAGCAGAGAGAAAAGCACGAATAAAAATTTAGTAAAAAAAAGTGCAATTTTTTTTGCGTAGAAAATAAAAGTTTATACATTTGCAGACCGTTTCAAAAAGCGGTCTGTTTTTTTATGCCGATGTAGCTCAGTTGGTCAGAGCTGCTGATTTGTAATCAGCAGGTCGGGGGTTCGAATCCCTCCATCGGCTCAGTTCTTTTTTATAATGGTGAGATACTCAAGTGGCCAACGAGGGCAGACTGTAAATCTGCTACGAAAGTTTCGGTGGTTCGAATCCACCTCTCACCACTAGAGTATTTAGTGTAATAGCACTAATAGGCGGGAGTAGCTCAGTTGGTAGAGCTTCAGCCTTCCAAGCTGAATGTCGCGGGTTCGAGTCCCGTCTCCCGCTCAATTTTCAAACAATTGCTTGTCATTTGATTTGAATTCGTAGAGCACTGAATCGGTTTATACCATCTTTATAACCGATGATTTGCGTCCGCTGTTACCGCTACGCCGACGTAGCTCAGGGGTAGAGCGTTTCCTTGGTAAGGAAAAGGTCACGGGTTCAATTCCCGTCGTTGGCTCAAAAAAAACTACCTATAAAATCGTATTTTTAAGATTAACACTAATATAAACTAAGTAAAACAATTAATTATGGCTAAAGAACAATTTAATAGGAATAAGCCGCATTTAAATATCGGTACTATTGGACACGTTGACCATGGTAAAACTACTTTAACTGCTGCTATTACTTTAGTACTTTCTAAAAAAGGTCTAGCAGAAATTAAAGCGTTTGATTCTATTGATAACGCACCTGAAGAAAAAGAAAGAGGTATTACAATCAACACTGCTCACGTTGAGTACGCGACTGAAAAACGTCACTATGCTCACGTTGACTGTCCAGGTCACGCTGACTACGTTAAAAACATGGTAACAGGTGCTGCTCAAATGGACGGTGCAATCATCGTTGTAGCTGCTACAGACGGACCAATGCCACAAACTCGTGAGCATATCCTTTTAGGACGTCAAGTAGGTGTGCCTCGTTTGGTTGTATTCATGAATAAAGTTGACTTAGTTGATGACCCAGAATTGTTGGAATTGGTAGAAATGGAGATTAGAGATCTTCTTTCATTCTACGAATATGATGGAGATAACACTCCTGTAATTCAAGGTTCTGCACTAGGTGCATTGAACGGAGAACCAGAATGGGAAGCAAAAGTTATGGAATTAATGGATGCAGTTGATAACTGGATTGAATTACCTCCACGTGATGTTGATAAACCATTCTTGATGCCTGTTGAAGACGTATTTACAATTACTGGTCGTGGAACTGTTGCTACAGGTCGTATTGAGGCTGGTGTTGCCAATACAGGAGATCCAGTTGAAATCATCGGTATGGGTGCTGAAAAATTAAATTCAGTTATCACAGGAGTAGAAATGTTCCGTAAGATATTAGATAGAGGTGAAGCTGGAGATAACGTAGGTTTATTGTTGAGAGGTGTTGAAAAATCAGCCATTAGTCGTGGTATGGTTCTTTGCAAACCAGGATCAGTTAAACCACACGCTAAATTCAAAGCAGAGGTTTATATCCTTAAAAAAGAAGAGGGTGGACGTCATACTCCATTCCATAACAACTATCGTCCTCAGTTCTATGTAAGAACAACTGACGTAACTGGAAATATCCAATTACCTGCAGGAGTAGAGATGGTTATGCCAGGTGACAACTTGACAATCAATGTTGAATTACATCAAGCAATCGCTTTGAACGTAGGTTTACGTTTCGCGATTCGTGAAGGTGGTAGAACAGTTGGAGCTGGTCAGGTTACTGAATTAGTAGACTAATCATCTTCATTCATAAAATTACATCAATAAGGTGTTCCGTTTCATCGGGATACCTTGTTGTGTTGTAAGAGAACTTTAATTTTTAAATAAAATATTAAAGTTTTAAATGGAATGCTTGCATTCCTCAAGCGGGTGTAGTTCAGTTGGTAGAGCGTTGGTCTCCAAAACCAAATGTCGAGAGTTCGAATCTTTCCGCCCGTGCAAATAGAATATCAGTCGAGATATTTTTTCCAATTTTTTTTAATAACGCGGGTTAAACCGTTAGAAATAGTTAAAGAATGAAATTTGTAAACTACGTAAAAGAGTCTTTTACCGAATTGAAGGAGAATGTTACCTGGATTTCTTGGGAAGAAGCACAAAAATCAACTGCTGTTGTTGCGGTTTTTACTGTAATTTTTGCTTTATTGATTTTTGCAGCTGACAAATCATTTCAAAATATTCTCAAATTTATATTTCAACTATTTTAAATCAAATTATGTCCGATTTTGTCAAAAAATGGTATGTCGTTAAGGCAATAGGTGGCCAAGAAAACAAGGTAAAAGCTTACCTTGATAATGAAATTGTTCGTCTTAATTTAGCTGACTATATCGAGACTGTTTTAGTTCCAACTGAAAAGGTTATCCAAATTCGCAACGGTAAAAAATATAATAAGGAAAGAGTTTACTTTCCTGGTTATGTTATGATACAAGCCAATTTAAGTGGTGAGATTCCGCATATTATTAAATCCATTCCTGGAGTTATTGGTATGTTGGGAGATGAAAAAGGTGGCGATCCGGTACCCTTACGTAAAACGGAAATTAACCGTATGTTGGGTAAAGTAGATGAATTGGCTATAGCAAATGAAAATGTAATGATTCCTTTTATTGTTGGTGAAACTGTAAAAGTGATTGATGGAGCCTTCAATGGATTTGATGGAACTGTTGAAAAAATTAATGAAGAAAAACGCAAACTTGAGGTCATGGTGAAAATTTTCGGAAGAAAAACACCTTTGGAACTCAGTTATATGCAAGTAGAGAAGATCTAAAAAAGTGTTACAATAAGTATAATTGATACAATCTCAACCGCTTCCACCTTTGAGAAAGTATCGCATGTAAATCAGAAATGGCAAAAGAAGTATTTAAAGTTGTAAAACTACAAGTACGTGGCGGGGCAGCAAATCCCTCTCCACCAGTGGGTCCTGCTTTAGGTTCTGCCGGAGTAAACATTATGGAGTTCTGTAAGCAATTTAATGCTAGAACTCAAGATAAACCTGGTAAAATTTTACCAGTTGCTATCACTGTGTTTAAAGACAAATCATTTGATTTTGTTATCAAAACTCCTCCAGCAGCAGTACAGTTATTGGAAACCTCTAAAGCACCAAAAGGATCAGGAGTGCCAAACAGAAACAAAGTAGCAACCGTTACTTGGGACCAAGTTAAAACGATAGCCGAAGATAAAATGCATGATTTGAATGCATTTACAATCGAATCAGCCATGAAAATGGTTGCCGGAACGGCTCGTTCTATGGGTATTAAAGTAAAAGGAACAGCTCCTTTTTAATTTATTAATTATAACATTTTATTAAATGGCAAAATTAACTAAAAAACAAAAAGTAGCTACTTCCAAACTTGACACTAATACCTTAACTTATGCTCTTATTGATGCAGCAAAGTTGGTTAAAGACATCACCAGTGTAAATTTCGACGCTACCGTTGATATCGCTGTGAGATTGGCTGTTGACCCTCGTAAAGCTGACCAAATGGTAAGAGGTGTGGTATCATTACCACATGGAACCGGTAAAGATGTGAAAGTATTGGCATTAGTTACACCCGATAAAGAAGCCGAAGCTAAAGAAGCTGGAGCTGATTATGTGGGATTAGACGATTACCTTCAAAAAATTAAAGAAGGATGGACAGACGTGGACGTTATTGTTACCATGCCGAGTGTAATGGGTAAATTGGGACCTTTCGGTCGTATATTAGGTCCTCGTGGCTTAATGCCAAACCCAAAAACCGGTACAGTAACCATGGAAATCGGAAAAGCGGTAATTGCAATTAAAGCTGGTAAAATTGACTTCAAAGTTGATAAAACCGGAATTATTCATGCAGGTATCGGAAAGGTTTCTTTTGACGCCGACAAGATTGCTGAAAATGCAAAGGAACTCATTCAAACCATCAAGAAACTCAAACCTGCTGCGGCTAAAGGTGATTATATGAAAAGTATATACATCTCCAGCACCATGAGTCCTAGTATTGGGGTTGATATTAAGTCAATATAAGTTAGTTAAAACCGAATCAAATGACAAGAGAGGAAAAATCAATAATTATAGCCGATTTAACAACTATTCTGACTGATAACAACGTCATATACTTGGCTGATATATCAGATTTGAACGCTTCAGACACATCCAACTTACGTAGAGCGTGTTTTAAAGCAGACGTTAAAATGTCGGTGGTTAAGAATACATTGCTAGCCAAAGCAATGGAAAGATCAGATAAAGATTTTGGAGATTTACCATCTGTTTTACACGGCAATACATCCATGATGATTGCCAATGACAGCAAAGCTCCAGCTTTATTAATTAAAAATTTCCGTAAAACTTCTGATAGACCGATTCTAAAAGGTGCTTATGTACTTGAATCAGTTTATGTAGGTGATGAACAACTTGACAATCTAGTCAACCTCAAATCTAAAGAAGATTTAATCGGAGATGTTATCAATATGTTACAGTCACCAATGAGAAATGTGATTTCCGCTTTACAATCAGGAGGAAATACATTGTCAGGTGTATTGAAAACATTATCTGAAAAATAAGCACTAAATAAACAATAACAATTAAACCAGAGTAAAATGGCAGATTTAAAAGATTTCGCAGAGAAATTAGTCAATTTAACAGTAAAAGAAGTTAAAGAATTAGCTGATATTTTAGAAAACGATTATGGTATCAAACCAGCCGCAGCAGCAGTTGTAGCAGGACCAGCAGCAGCCGCTGAAGCAGCTGTTGTGGAAGAAAAAACATCTTTTGATGTTATTCTTAAAGAGGCCGGTGCATCTAAATTAGCAGTTGTAAAATTAGTTAAAGAATTAACCGGATTAGGATTGAAAGAAGCTAAAGACGTTGTAGACGGAGCTCCTGCACCAATCAAAGAAGGTGTTTCTAAAGACGAAGCTGAAGGTTTGAAAAAATCTTTAGAAGAAGCTGGAGCTGTAGTAGAACTTAAATAAGTTCTTACAAAACTTCAAACGGTTTAGGTCATCTCGAAAGCTCGGGAATGACCTAAACCATTTTGTGTATATAATTCGTTCTTATATCAATTATAAATTTTATTCCATTGGCAAATCCAACATCAAACCAAAGAATCAATTTTGCCTCGGCACAGTTAACTACTGAATATCCTGATTTTTTGGATATTCAGATTAAATCCTTCCAGGATTTTTTCCAACTTCAAACCAAAGCCGAAAATAGAAACAACGAAGGTTTATACAAAACCTTTTCCGAAATTTTCCCTATCACAGATACTAGAAACCAATTTGTGTTGGAATTTTTGGACTACTTCATCGACCCACCTCGATATACCATTCAAGAATGTATAGAACGTGGACTTTCCTACAGTGTGCCTTTAAAAGCCCGATTAAAACTTTATTGTACTGATCCCGAACACGAAGACTTCGAAACAGTTGTCCAAGATGTGTATCTCGGGACCATTCCTTATATGACCGAAAGCGGTTCCTTTATCATTAATGGAGCTGAACGAGTTATTGTATCTCAGTTGCACCGTTCACCTGGTGTATTCTTTGGTCAATCTTACCATGCCAATGGTACCAAATTGTATTCTGCCCGAGTAATTCCTTTCAAAGGGTCTTGGATAGAATTTGCTACCGATATCAACCAAGTGATGTATGCTTACATCGATAGAAAGAAAAAGCTTCCTGTTACTACCTTATTAAGAGCAATAGGATTTGAACGTGATAAAGATATCCTTGAAATATTTGACCTTGCTGAAGAAGTTAAAGTTTCTAAAGCTGGTCTTAAAAGAATTGTAGGTAGAAAAACTGCAGCTCGTATCTTGAAAACATGGTTTGAGGACTTTGTGGACGAGGATACCGGCGAGGTAGTTTCTATCGAACGTAATGAGATTATTTTTGACCGTGATACCATCCTTGAAAAAGATCATATCGATATGATTGTGGATTCAGGTTCCAAATCTATCTTATTACACAAAGAAGATAATTTGTTGGCCGATTACGCCATCATTCACAATACTTTACAAAAAGACCCGACCAACTCAGAAGTGGAAGCGGTCGAACATATATACAGACAATTACGTAACGCCGAACCACCGGATTATGAAACCGCTAAAGGAATCATTGACAAGTTGTTCTTCTCCGAACAACGATACAGTTTAGGAGAAGTTGGACGTTACAGAATGAATAAGAAACTCAATTTGAATATTGATATCAATATGGAAATTTTGACCAAATTGGACATTATTACCATCATCAAATATTTGATTGAGTTGATCAACTCTAAAGCTGAGGTTGATGATATTGACCACTTGTCCAATAGACGTGTAAGAACGGTAGGGGAACAATTGGCCAATCAATTTGCCGTAGGTTTGTCTCGTATGTCTCGTACCATTCGTGAAAGAATGAACGTTCGTGACAATGAGGTATTCACACCAATCGATTTGATCAATGCCAAAACATTGTCATCGGTAATCAACTCATTCTTTGGAACCAACCAACTTTCTCAGTTTATGGATCAAACCAATCCATTGGCTGAAATTACACACAAACGCCGTTTATCGGCTTTAGGTCCAGGAGGTCTTTCTCGTGAAAGAGCCGGATTTGAGGTTCGTGACGTACACTTTACCCATTATGGTAGATTGTGTCCAATCGAAACTCCTGAGGGACCAAACATCGGTTTGATTTCTTCATTGGCCGTTTATGCTAAAGTAAACAATCTTGGTTTTATTGAAACACCTTACCGCAAGGTTAAAGAAGGTGTAGTCAATTCAACCGACGAACCTATATACTTAAGTGCAGAGGAAGAAGAAGGAATGAAAATTGCCCAATCCAACCTAAAATTGGATGCAAAAGGTAAATTTGAAAGTAATCGTATTACTGCTCGTGAGGAAGGTGACTTCCCAGTTGTAACTGCCGATGAAATCAATTTCATGGACGTTTCTCCGAACCAAATTGCCTCAATTTCTGCATCTTTAATTCCATTCTTGGAGCATGATGATGCTAACCGTGCTTTGATGGGATCCAATATGATGCGTCAAGCTGTACCATTGGTTAAACCACAAGCACCTATCGTAGGTACCGGATTGGAACAAAGAGTTGCCAAAGATTCACGTATCCTTATAAATGCTGTTGATAGTGGTGTTGTAGAATATGTGGATGCCGATAAAATTATTATCAAATACGATCGTTCGGATGAAATCAGAGCGGTGAGCTTTGATCCGGATGAAGTTACTTATCCATTGATTAAATTCCGCAAAACCAATCAAAGTACTGTCATCAACTTGAAACCTATTGTCAGAAAAGGCGATAGAGTAGAGAGAGGACAAGTGCTTTGCGAAGGCTATGCTACCGAAAACGGAGAATTAGCATTGGGTAGAAACCTAAAAGTGGCCTTTATGCCATGGAAAGGATACAACTTTGAGGATGCGATTGTTATTTCTGAAAGAGTTGTTAGAGATGATATCTTTACTTCTATTCACATTGACGAATATTCTTTGGATGTTAGAGATACCAAATTGGGTGCAGAAGAATTGACCAATGACATTCCAAACGTAAGTGAAGAAGCTACTAAAGATTTGGATGAAAACGGTATGATTCGTATCGGGGTTGAAGTAAAACCTGGCGATATTTTGATTGGAAAAATCACTCCCAAAGGAGAATCAGATCCTACACCTGAAGAAAAATTATTACGTGCCATCTTTGGAGACAAAGCCGGTGATGTGAAAGATGCTTCTTTGAAAGCTGAACCATCCTTGAATGGAGTAGTTGTGGATAAAAAATTATTCCAAGTAGCTCTTAAAGACAAAGGAAAACGCAACAAGGACAAAGTAGATTCTGCTAAATTGGAGGCTGAATTCGAAACCAAATATACCCAATTGAAAGAAGTATTGATTGACAAATTATTCAAATTGATCAATGGAAAAACTTGTCAGGGTGTTTACAACGATTTGGGAGAAGAAATCATGTCTAAAGGAAAGAAATTTACCTTGAAGATGTTGCAAAACATCGAAGATTACGCACACTTTACCAAAGGAGCATGGACTACCGATGACTATACTAATAATTTGATTTCAGAATTGTTACACAACTTCAAAATCAAATTAAACGATTTACAAGGCGTATTGCGTCGTCATAAATTTACGATTTCCGTTGGGGATGAATTACCAAAAGGAGTTGTAAAATTAGCCAAGATTTACATCGCTAAAAAACGTAAGTTAAAAGTAGGTGATAAAATGGCAGGACGTCACGGAAATAAAGGTATTGTGGCTCGTATTGTAAGAGATGAAGACTTACCATTCTTGGAAGACGGAACGCCGGTTGATATCGTATTGAATCCGCTGGGTGTACCATCTCGTATGAACATCGGACAGATATATGAAACCGTATTGGGTTGGGCCGGACAAAAATTGGGTGAAAAATTTGCCACTCCTATTTTTGATGGAGCTTCTTTGGACGATATTACTGATTACACTGAAAGAGCTGGTGTGCCAAAATATGGAACCACTTATTTATATGATGGTGGTACCGGAGAAAGATTTGACCAACCTGCAACTGTAGGAGTCATTTATATGATCAAATTGGGTCACATGATTGAAGACAAGATGCACGCTCGTTCTATTGGTCCATACTCATTGATTACACAACAACCATTGGGTGGTAAAGCTCAATTTGGAGGTCAAAGATTTGGTGAGATGGAGGTTTGGGCATTGGAAGCTTATGGAGCATCCAGTATCTTGAGAGAAATCTTGACAGTTAAATCGGATGACGTTATGGGTAGAGCCAAAACGTATGAAGCCATCGTCAAAGGTGAACCATTACCAGAACCAGGCTTGCCGGAATCTTTCAATGTATTGTTACATGAGTTGAGAGGTTTGGCCTTAGATATATCTTTAAACGAATAATTTTATAATCTCATTTTAAAAAGACCAATCATGGCAAGACAAAAAGAGAAATATACTGTAAAAAAATTTAATACCATTTCCATTGGATTAATGTCTCCCGAAAAGATTTTGAAAGAATCAAGAGGGGAAGTCATTAAACCGGAAACCATAAACTATCGTACCCATAAACCCGAACGTGACGGATTGTTCTGTGAAAGAATTTTTGGTCCTGTAAAGGATTATGAATGTGCCTGCGGTAAATATAAAAGAATCCGTTATAAAGGTATTGTTTGCGATAAATGTGGGGTAGAAGTTACAGAGAAAAAAGTACGTCGCGAAAGAACCGGACATATTAATTTGGTGGTGCCCATTGCACACATTTGGTATTTTAAATCTCAACCCAATAAAATTGGATATTTGTTAGGTTTACCTGCCAAGAAATTGGATATGATCATTTACTACGAACGTTATGTGGTCATTCAACCCGGTATAGCTAAATATCCCAATGGAGATGCCATCCATAAAATGGATTTCTTGACTGAAGAAGAATACATGGATATCATGGATTCATTGCCACAAGAAAATATGTATCTCGATGAAACTGATCCCAACAAGTTTATTGCTAAAATGGGAGCAGAGTGTATGGTAGACTTATTGTCCAGACTTGATTTGAATGAACTTTCATACGAATTGAGGGATGCTGCACATAGTGAAACTTCCAAACAACGTAAAATTGAGGCATTGAAACGCCTTAGAGTTGTAGAGGCTTTCCGCGATTCTCAAAAATTAAAAGAGAACAAACCCGAGTGGATGATTCTGAAAGTGATTCCGGTTATTCCACCCGAATTGAGACCTTTGGTGCCATTGGATGGAGGTCGTTTTGCCACTTCCGATTTAAATGATTTGTATCGCAGAGTAATCATCCGCAACAATCGTTTGAAAAGATTGATGGAAATCAAAGCTCCTGAAGTGATTTTACGTAATGAAAAACGTATGCTTCAAGAAGCAGTTGACTCTTTATTTGACAATACACGTAAAGCATCGGCTGTAAAAACAGCCAATAATCGCCCTTTGAAATCCCTTTCAGATTCATTGAAAGGTAAACAAGGTCGTTTCCGTCAAAACTTATTAGGAAAAAGGGTTGACTATTCTGCCCGTTCTGTTATCGTCGTTGGACCTGAATTGAAAATGCACGAATGCGGTATTCCTAAAGAAATGGCATCCGAACTTTTCAAACCTTTTGTCATTCGTAAATTGATTGAAAGAGGTATCGTTAAAACGGTAAAAACAGCCAAGAAAATTATTGATCGCAAAGAACCTGTAGTATGGGATATTCTTGAAAATGTAATCAAAGGACATCCTGTATTGCTGAACCGTGCGCCTACTTTGCACCGATTGGGAATTCAAGCTTTCCAACCTGTGTTGATCGAAGGAAAAGCGATTCAGTTGCATCCATTGACTTGTACGGCATTCAACGCCGACTTTGATGGTGACCAGATGGCGGTACACTTGCCTTTGGGACCAGAAGCAGTATTGGAAGCTCAATTATTGTTGTTGGGATCTCTTAATATTTTAAATCCTGCCAATGGAGCACCTATTACCGTTCCATCTCAGGACATGGTTTTGGGTCTGTATTACATGACCAAAGCTCGTATTTCTTCACCTGAATATCCTATCAAAGGAGCAGGTATGACCTTCTATTCACCCGAAGAAGTCAATATAGCTTTCAATGAAAGAGTAATCGATTTGAATGCCATGATCAAAGTGAGAACTCGTGATTTGAATGCAGAAGGCGAACAAGTTACCCGTATCATTGAAACTACAGTAGGTAGAGTTTTATTTAATGAAGTGGTGCCTATTGAAGCTGGTTATATCAACGATGTTTTGACTAAAAAGTCACTTCGAGATATCATTGGAAAAATTTTAAAAGTTACCAATATTCCAACCACAGCCAAATTCTTGGATGAAATCAAGAAAATGGGATATGGCTTTGCCTTTAAGGGAGGATTATCATTCAGTTTGAAAGATATTGTAATTCCAGCCGAAAAAGAACCTATGATTGCTGAAGCTCGTAAGAAAGTTGATGCCATTGTAGAAAGTCACAACTTCGGTTTGTTGAGTCACAAGGAACGTTACAACCAAGTAATTGACGTATGGACTGCAACCAATAATGAGTTGACCGAATTATCCATGAAACGATTGAGAGAAGACCAACAAGGGTTCAACTCCGTATTCATGATGTTGGATTCAGGAGCTCGGGGTTCAAAAGACCAGATTCGTCAGTTGGTAGGTATGCGTGGATTGATGGCAAAACCTAAAAAATCGACTGCTGCCGGTGGAGATATCATTGAAAACCCGATTATCTCCAACTTTAAGGAAGGATTATCGATTTTGGAATACTTCGTATCTACTCACGGTGCTCGTAAAGGTTTGGCCGATACGGCTTTGAAAACAGCTGATGCCGGATATTTGACCCGTCGTTTGGTTGACGTTTCTCAAGATGTTATCATCAATGAAGTAGATTGTGGTACTTTACGTGGATTGGAAGTTTCTGCCTTAAAGAAAAATGACGAAGTTGTAGAATCATTAGGAGAAAGAATCCTTGGACGTATTTCCTTACATGATATTTACAGTCCAGAAACAGAAGAGTTGATTGTTGCTGCCGGAGGTATCATGGATGAATTGGTGGTTGATAAAATCAAAGCTACCAATATAGAAATGGTTGAAGTTCGTTCACCATTGACCTGTGAATCCAAAAGAGGAATCTGTTCCAAATGTTATGGACGCAGTTTAGCAACCAATCAAATGGTTCAAAATGGAGAAGCTGTAGGGGTAATAGCCGCACAGTCTATCGGTGAGCCAGGAACACAGTTGACGTTACGTACCTTCCACGTAGGTGGGGTAGCGGGTAACGTATCTGAAGAAAATAAAATAACTTCTATCTTCAATGGTAATTTTGAAGTAACCGATTTGAATACCATTAAAACGGTATCTGAAACCGGAGAAACCAGACATATAGTAGTATCTCGTACAGCCGAATTGAAAATTTTGGATGCCAAAACCGGATTGGTATTGAGCTCTAAAAACATTCCTTACGGTTCAGAATATTTCCTTGAAGGAAAAGAAACGGTTAAAAAGGGAGAAGTTATCTGTCAATGGGATCCGCACAATGGGGTAATTATTTCTGAGTTTTCAGGAAGAATCCATTATGAAGGCATTGAGCAAGGGGTTAACTACAAAGTTGAGATTGATGAACAAACCGGATTTACCGAAAAAATCATCACCGAATCTAAAAACAAGAAATTAATTCCATTGTTGAAAGTTGTGGATAAGAAAGGAAATATCCTGAGATCATACAACTTACCATTGGATGCGCATTTGAACGTAGAAGACAATAAGGATGTAATTGCAGGTACTATTTTGGTGAAAATTCCAAGATCGGCCGGAAAAGCAGGGGATATCACAGGAGGTCTTCCAAGAGTAACCGAGTTATTTGAAGCTCGTAATCCTTCTGATCCAGCAGTGGTATCTGAAGTTGATGGTGTTGTAACTTTTGGAAAAATCAAACGTGGTAACCGTGAGATCATGGTTGAAAGCAGAACTGGAGAAATTACCAAGTATTTGATCAAACTTTCAAACCAAATTTTGGTTCAAGAGAAT
>JAABRF010000001.1 GCA_011391075.1 Flavobacteriia bacterium
TTCCATCCAAAAAGCTGTATAATATATTGATTTTTGGTTGTTTACTTGCGTTATAAATCCTAAACTTACTACAAAAACAATCAATTCGGATATTATGATTTCTGATCTATACTCCGTTTTAAAAAAAATTAGAATAAAGAAACCAACAAGTAAAAGAACACCAACTTTCTTAGCCGTAAGAATTCCCATTTTTTGAGGTAATGTACTCATATCCTGTGGATCAGTTTCAAAATCTCGAATATCAAAAGGGATAGTCAATGCAATCAATAAAAAAGTTCGTTGAACAAACTCAATCAATAAATTAAAATCTGTAAAATGGTTGTGCAATGGTAGTAAAACAGTGATCGTATTCCATACCAAAACAATTATGAATATTTTCAGTTGTGGTAAGCGTCTCAAACTAACTAGTTTTCCATTAATCCTCACAATTGGAACAGCATACCAAATCGTTAGAAACATTGCAGGCAGCAAGATTACAACTTCTTTCAAGCTCGATTCAATAATAAATATGCAAAACAGCAGGAATCCGAGTAAAAATAAAAGAAAATCAAATTTTGTGAAGATCTTAAATAAAGAGAAATTGGAAAGAGTGAAATAATAAGTATCAAAAATTCGTATGAAATGATAAGCAATTATGGTAACAAAACCTACCCAAAGCAATAAAGGAAATTGAACAACTTCTCCAAGATTCCAATAACTGATAAAAGTTAAAGCAGCAGCAGCCAAAGCTACGTGAACATTTGAAAAAACATAGAAATTAATCCACTTCTCCAATAAATTTTTCAACTATTTATTCATTTCAATATAAAGTGGAATCATAAATCGACTGGTGACCAATTGACCTTTTTTTACAGCCGGTTTGACTTTGGGTAAATTATCCACAGTTGATATAATCTGTGTTTGCAATTGAGGTAATGCTTCTTCAACTGAGTTCATATTCTCAATTTCATTGACACTACAATGACCATCTTTATGAATATCAACGTGAATAATCAATCCAGCACTTCTAAGATAAGTCTGATTCATAAATTGACAAGTATCCAAATCTTGTTGAATATATTCAATTAAAGTTTGCTCAAAACACATCTTCTTTAATTCGGGCGCAGCCAAACTATCACATGAATCAAAAAATGGATATTCATCAACAGTAGCAAAATCTATCGGTTCGGGATCTTTTTGAAATAGATCGCAGGACGTTGCCAAAAAAAGGGGCAAAAACAACGAAACTACAATTTTATACATCTTATAAAAATCTTTGATTTAAGGATACGAATATACTACAATTTCCTTACATAATTAATAAATGCAAATAATTATGTTTAGATATTTAACTATCCTAAATTTTTATATACATTTGCAAACTTGAAAAATAGACCCGACAAGTGGGATCAGATAAATTAACAAATTATGCAGAATAAAGGACTTATTAAAACATTCGCTCTCCTTTTTGGATTGGTGAGTTTGTATTCTATCTCGTTTTCTTTTTATACCAATAAAGTAGAAAAAAAAGCATTTGCTTTTGCAGAGACTAAAGCCAAAGGTAACGGTCAAGAAATGGCCAAATTGGAACGTAGTTATTTGGATTCGATTGCCAATGATACCAATCTCTATTTCAACATGTTTACCTACAATGATATCAAAAACAAATCTATCAATTTAGGTTTGGACTTAAAAGGTGGTATCAATGCTATTTTGGAAGTTTCAGTAAGAGATATCCTTTTCGGGTTGTCCAATGAATCCAAAAACCCAATTTTCAATCAAGCTCTAGAAGAAGCTACAAAAGCACAGAAAACATCCACCAAACCTTATATTGATCTTTTCTACGAAAAATTCGAAGAATTGAGCAAAGGACAGGTTAAATTAGGCGAACCTGAAATTTTTGGTAACAGTTCATTGAAAGATAAAATCAATTTCAAAATGACTGATGCTCAAGTTATGGATGTTATTCGTACTGAGGTTGATAATTCTATCAGTACTGCTTTTAGAGTATTGAGAACCCGTATTGATAAATTTGGAGTTACCCAACCTAATATCCAACGCATTGGTAAATCGGGTCGTATATTGATTGAATTACCAGGAGCTAAAGACATCAACCGCGTTAAAAACTTATTGCAAAGTACTGCCGAATTACAGTTTTGGGAAGTGTATTCCAATATGGAAACAGCTCAGTATTTGATGGATGCAAATAACAAAGTTGCAGAGATGATTAAAAATCAATCTCCTGTTGCAGTTGCAAAAGACTCAACTGCAAAAGACTCAGCAGCAGCATTACAGAAATCAATTTCTGAAATTTTAAATGGAAAAGATTCCACAGCAGCTAATAATGAAAAAGGACTTTTCACTTATTTAATTCCAAACATTCCTCAAAGTGAACAACAATTGAGTTCAGTTATTGGATATGCTACGTTAAAAGATACAGCAAATGTCAATAAATACCTAAAATCTAAAGAAGTAAGAGCTTTACTTCCTGAAGACATGCGTTATACCAAATTCTTATGGGATGCCAAACCTGATCCTAAATCAGACATCTTGAGTTTGTATGCCATTAAAGGAACTAAAACAGGTCAAGCGCCCATAGAAGGTGATGTAATTGACGACGCTGCTCAAACTTTTGACCAATTGGGTATCAATCCGGAGGTTTCTATGAGTATGAATGCTAATGGAAGCAAATTATGGGGTAAAATGACGACCAACAATAGTGGCAAATTCGTTGCAGTTGTTTTGGATGACTATGTTTATACTGCACCTAGAGTTAACGAACCTATCTTAACCGGTAGAACTTCAATTTCAGGTGGTAGCATGACCGTAGAAGAAGCAAAAGACTTAGCCAATGTATTGAAAGCCGGTAAATTACCTGCCAAAGCTCACATCATTCAAAGTGAAGTTGTGGGCCCATCTTTAGGAAAAGAATCTATCAAAAAGAGTGTCATGTCTTTCGTTATTGCACTTTTATTAGTGTTTGTGTATATGATATTCTACTATGGAAAATCTGGTATATTTTCAGTAATCGCCTTGATAGTCAACTTATTGTTTTTGTTTGGTATCATGACAGCCTTCGGTTTTGTATTGACCTTACCGGGTATTGCCGGTATCATTTTGACCATGGGTATGGCAGTGGATGCCAACGTAATCATATACGAACGCATCAAAGAAGAATTGGCAAAAGGTAAAAAGCTTCAAGATGCCGTTGACTTTGGTTACAGTTTCAAAGGCGCATTCTCAGCGATTATAGATGGTAACGTCACTACATTATTAACAGGTGGTATCTTATATGCATTTGGGACTGGTCCTGTACAAGGATTTGCTTTGACCTTGATTATTGGTATTTTAACTTCTTTATTTACAGCTATCGTCATTTCTAGATTGTTGATTGATTTGGTTGTTAGTAAAAATGGGAAACTTACTTTTAATACCGTTATTTCGAAAAATTGGTTTAAAAACTTAGATTTTGATTTTCTTAAAAAAAGAAAAGTATTCTATATTATATCATCTACTGTAATCCTTTTGGGAATTGGTTCACTTTTCACAAATGGATTAAACTACGGGGTTGATTTCAAAGGAGGACGCAATTATTTGGTTAAGTTTGACCACAATATGAAAGCCGATGAAGTAGCTTCTAGTTTGAAGGTTATTTACGGTAGTTCACCGGAAGTAAAAACTTTTGGAGATGACAGTCAATTAAAAATTACAACCAAATATCGTATAGATGAAGAAGGTCAGGAAATTGATGAAGACGTACAATTAAAATTGTTTACCGGTCTTTCCAAACACCTACCTAAAGACATGACATACGAAGACTTTAAAGGTGGTTTTGACGGTCAAAAATACGGAATCATGAGTCAAATCAAAGTAGAACCTACTATTGCTGATGACATCAAAGCATCTTCTGGTTGGGCTATTTTTGGTTCGCTTTTAGTGATTTTCTTATACATCCTGTTCCGATTTAAAAAATGGCAGTTTAGTTTTGGAGCAACTGTAGCTCTTTTCCACGATATATTAATTGTGATAAGCGTTTTCTCTTTGTTCTACAAAGTTTTACCTTTTGACATGGAAGTTGATCAGGCGTTTATTGCTGCTATTTTGACGGTATTGGGTTATTCCATCAATGATACCGTGATTATCTTTGACCGAATCCGTGAATATTTGGGCTTACATCCAAGTTGGACATTTGAAGACGTTATCAACAAGGGTTTGAGTAGTACTTTGGCTAGAACCATCAATACTGCTGGAACTACCTTGGTTGTATTGTTTGCAATATTCCTATTCGGTGGTGATTCTATCAAAGGTTTCACTTTTGCTTTGATTGTAGGTATCGTAGTCGGAACTTATTCTTCCATTTTTGTGGCTTCTCCGATTATGTATGATTTGACCAAGAAATTGGACAAAAAGAAAAAATAAAAATCTTTCAATTTTTTATAAAAAAAACCGTCCTGATCGGACGGTTTTTTTTTATTCAATTATCGAAATAAATAAAATAGTGCTTTCATTAGCATTTTTATTAACTTATGTAATGATAAAAATATAACTTTTAATTAAATTTGTTGGCTAATTCCTTTCAAATGAGTAAAATTATAAAACTCCACGACAAATTTTTCAAGCATTATATTGATGCAGAACAAATTGACAAAGCTATTGATTCCTTGGTAAGTCAAGTTTTAGATGACTTGGATGATGAAGAACCGGTATTTATTGGAATCTTAAATGGTTCCTTTATATTCATGGCCGATTTTATCAGAAAATACCCTTCGCATTGTCAGGTGAATTTTGTCAAACTATCCTCTTATGAAGGCACGAGCAGTACCGGAAAAGTAAATCAAGTAATCGGTTTAACGCAAAGTTTGGAAGGAAAAACGGTTGTCATACTAGAAGATGTCATTGACACAGGTAATACTTTAGCCAAAATTTATGAAATATTTGAAGGAATGAATGTCAAAGAGCTGAAATTGGCTACTTTGTTTTTCAAACCAGATGTGTTTAAAAAAGATTTACATATTGACTATATCGGTATTTCTATTCCCGATCGTTTTGTAGTTGGTTATGGCCTAGATTACAATGAATTGGGTAGAAATCTCAAAGACGTTTATGAACTGAAAACCGACAATATGAAGAATATTGTCCTTTTTGGTCAACCAGGCGCAGGTAAGGGAACCCAAGCCGATTTATTGAAGGATCGTTATAATTTGATTCATCTTTCAACCGGTGATGTTTTCAGAAGACATATCGCCGAAAATACTGACTTAGGTCGAATTGCCAAATCTTTCATGAATTTTGGCGAACTCGTTCCCGATTCTGTTACCATTGAAATGTTAAAGGATGAAGTAAACAAACATAGAACTGCCAATGGATTTATTTTTGACGGTTTTCCACGAACCATTTCTCAAGCCCAAGCGCTAGATGCTTTTCTTGGCGAAAAAGGAGAGATTGTCAATGGTTTGATTTCACTGGAAGTCCCTGAAGATATTTTGGTTTCCAGAATTATTGAAAGAGGAAAAACCAGCGGTCGTCCGGATGATCAAAGTGAAGAAAAAATACGCATTCGATTCAATGAATACGAAACCAAAACATCAGTTTTGAAAGGTTATTACATGGAAAGAGGTAAGTATTTTGGCATCAACGGCGTAGGAAGCATTGACGAAATTACAGAAGCGATTATCAAAGTAATTGACAATATATAAATTTTAACTATTTAGTATCTATTTAACAAACCACTAATGACTGAAGGAAATTTTGTAGATTATATAAAAGTATATGCCAAATCGGGAAAAGGTGGTAAAGGTTCAACGCATTTAAGAAGAGAAAAGTTTGTAGCCAAAGGTGGCCCAGACGGTGGAGATGGTGGACGAGGTGGACATGTCATTCTCAAAGGCGACAAACAACTTTGGACTTTATATCATTTAAAGTTTAACCAACGATTTACAGCCGAACATGGTGGTGATGGTGGACGTCAACAGTCTACCGGTCATGATGGTCAGGATATTATTGTGCCTGTACCATTGGGAACTGTTGTATATGATTTAGAATCCAATGAGGTAATCTTCGAAATTACCCAAGATGGTGAAGAACGTATCTTATTGGAAGGTGGAAAAGGTGGAAAAGGAAATAGTTTCTTCAAAACTTCTACCAATCAAACGCCACGATTTGCGCAACCCGGAATGCCTTCTATAGAAGGAGATTTCCGATTGGAACTCAAAATCCTAGCAGATGTAGGTTTAGTTGGTTTTCCAAATGCAGGAAAATCTACTTTACTTTCTGTTATTACCAAAGCCAAACCCAAAATTGCCGATTATCCTTTTACAACCTTAAAACCCAATTTGGGAATTGTACCTTACCGTGAATTCCGCAGTTTTGTGATGGCTGATATACCCGGAATCATTGAAGGCGCTTCCGAAGGAAAAGGTTTGGGTCATTATTTCTTACGACATATCGAACGTAATTCAGTTTTACTATTTATGATTCCTGTTGATTCGGCAGATATCAAAAAAGAGTATAAAATTTTAAGCAACGAATTGAAAAAATACAATCCTGAAATGTTGGATAAAGCGCGCATGCTAGCCATTACTAAAATTGATATGCTTGATGATGAACTTATCAAGCAATTGAAAAAAGAAGTTCCCAAAGGCATTGAGGTCGTTTATATTTCTTCTGTTGCGCAACAAGGTTTGGAAGTTCTCAAAGATAAACTTTGGGATTTATTGCAATAACCCAAGTTATGCATTTGGATGAATTTAAAAATCTAATTCCGCTATTGCAAAAGGCTCCTTTAGGTGGAATTGAAGCCCAATTTAAGTTGGCGCCAAACTATCGTCAAAAGTATGATTTAGATTATATTAAATCTACCCATCCTACTCTAGCTGCAGTTTTGATGCTTATTTTCCCTGATGCAAACCAAATCATGCGTTTTGTACTAACCATAAGACCCGATTACAGTGGTGTGCATGCCAATCAAATCAGTTTTACCGGAGGAAAAAAATCTGAATTAGATCGAGATTTATTGGCTACAGCTATTAGAGAAACAGAAGAAGAAATTGGGGTCAAAATATCAGAAAAAAACGTTTTAAAAAACCTGACAGAAGTTTTTATTCCACCTAGTAATTTTTTGGTACAGCCTTATCTGACTTATGTATTGGAAACTCCTGTTTTTGTGCCCAATTACGAAGTTAGAAAATTACTTACACCAAGCATTTCTCAATTAATCCAACCTCAAATAGTCCAGAGAAATGTGGCTGGAAGTAGTGGTATTTTAATTGAAACACATGGATTTATAATGGAAAATGAATTTGTTTGGGGAGCTACTGCTATGATGCTCAGTGAAATCAAGTATCTTTTTAATAATATCGATAAATAATACTTATAGTAATATCAATAAATATTACTTTTCGTATATTTGCGTAACCAAAACAGAATCTTTATGAAGTTTGCTTGTATTTTTTAATACAAAAACGAAATAAGATTCAACAATACCAAACCTTAACCTTACTTTTAAATATTAAGGAGATGAAGTTGATTAAAAGAAATCCATTTGGACATATCTTATTTTTAAAACTGTGGCTCATTAGAATCTTTGGATTAATTTCACACAGAAGATACAGAGGATTCAATGAATTACAAATTGAGGGATCAGAGATCATTCGAGATTTACCCGAAACCAATGTCCTTTTTGTATCCAATCATCAAACGTATTTTGCCGATGTAACCGCCATGTTTCATGTATTTAATGCTGCATTACACGAACGCGTAGATAGTATTAAACATATTAGCTATATATGGAATCCCAAACTCAACATCTATTTTGTTGCAGCATCAGAAACAATGAAATCCGGGCTTTTACCCAAAATATTTGCCTATGCCGGTTCGGTTTCTATTGATAGAACATGGAGAGCAAAAGGTCAAGATGTGAATAGACAAGTAAAAATGTCAGATATTAAAAATATTGGAATTGCTTTGGAAGACGGTTGGGTCATCACATTTCCGCAAGGGACTACCACTCCATTCAAACCCATCCGAAGAGGAACGGCACATATCATTAAAACATTCAAACCAATTGTAATTCCAATCGTAATTGATGGATTTAGAAGATCATTTGACAAAAAAGGATTGATGATTAAGAAAAGAGGAATTTTGCAAAGTATGGTTATCAAAAGTCCATTGGAAATTGATTATGAAAATGAATCAGTTGAAAGTATTATTTATAAAATTGAAATGGCAATTGAACAACATCCTTCTTTTTTAAAGGTTACACCAGCTGAAGAAATTCAAGTAGACGTCTATCAAAAAGAAGAAGATGAGTTGAATAGCCAAAGAAATTTCTGGAAGAATTATTAGGTAATATTATTATCAAATATCATATTTCCGCAAAAATGCAATCATATAAGGTGTTACAATAGTTAAACCTATTTGTTAATTCAAGTTTGATTTACCAATCTAATTCCGATAATAGCTATCGGGAATAAATTCTAAATTCTAAATTCAAAATTCAAAATTCAAAATGACTATTTCCCAATTAGAATATGTCCTTTCTGTAGCCAAATATCAAAATTTTACAGAAGCAGCCAAACACAGTTTTGTTACCCAGCCTACGTTGAGTATGCAAATTCAAAAATTGGAAGAAGAATTGGAAATTATTATATTCAATAGAAAAAAGAAACCTATTGAATTGACTGAAATTGGCAAGAAAATAGTTGAACAAGCCAAATTGATTGTAAGCGAGAGCCATCGCATGACTGATATCGTCGATCAACAAAAAGGATATATCGGTGGTGAGTTTAGAATTGGAATAATTCCGACAATTATTCCTACGCTTCTTCCCATGTTTCTCAAAATATTTATTAAAAAATATCCCAAGGTAAACCTGATTATCAATGAAATGACCACAGATGAAATCATTCGTCAACTCAGTAATGGGAATCTGGATGCCGGAATAGCTGCTACTCCATTAGAGAATGATCATATTAAGGAACGTGTATTATATTATGAACCATTTTTAGGATTTATCCCCAAAAACCATCCTCTTTTTGAGAAAAAAAAATTAGATGTCAATGATTTGGATATTTCTGAAATATTACTTTTGGAAGATGGTCATTGTTTTAAAAACAATATCATCAATCTGTGCAAACCTGCACAATTTCAGAAAAGCAAACATTTTGAATTGGAAAGTGGTAGTATCAGTACATTAATTAAACTTACGAAAGAAAATATGGGTATGACTTTATTACCTTACCTAGACACCTTAGATTTACATGAAAAAGATAGAGAATTGGTCAGAGAATTTCAGTTACCTGTACCTGCAAGAGAAGTGAGTTTAATATATCACAAATCACAATTGAAAATACAATTGGTCGAAGCTTTAAAAACCGCTATTGATTCAGTAGTTAGAGGTGCTATAACTTTCAGTGATGTGAAAATCATTAGCCCTATTCAAAAATAATCTAGTTGATTATTGTTAGGCAAACCACTAATTCGGGTTTTTCTTTCGTAAAATTGATAAGCCAAAACCTCAATTCATCTATTTCGTAGGGCAACAGACGATTCAAAGCTTTATGCAATTCACGGGTAAATAATTCTACACTAAAACTCACTTTTTCCAAGACGGTTTTGGTATATTCAAACATTGCTCGAGCCATAGGTTGGTTGTGTGGTTAATACATATTGAACGAATCAATACGAGCGGTTATTGTTGTGGGGTTTAAAGAATCGTGCTAAAAAAATGTTAAAGTTTTGGAAGCTTTTCCAATAATTCAGCCGTAACTTTGTTTAAATCAGTTTTTATATTTTGAAAATGAACTTTTTTATTCTGAAGATTATCAGCATTAACTCTGTCAATCAAATTATCAAAATGAGCAATTGCTTCATCAATAACATCCTCCGCTTTTTCAGCTTTATCCGGATTAACCAATTGCCACACATAACATTCTTCAATTACTAAAGATAATTCATTATTGATTACTCTTTTTAAATCTCTAATTTTTGCCATATATACTTTAATTTTATGCTGTAAAGATACAATTTTTTAAAATGCAGACAATGGAATATGTAAAATTAAATCTATTCAAATTCATTATGATTATTTTGATTTTAAATAAATACTTGTAAATGAAATAGAAATGTCAAAATTTCTATATAATTTGAAAATATATTTGTATAAATTTTCAAAACAATAAGAACTTATAGTGTATTTTTAACTTTTTTTATTATTTTTACAAAATGTTTTTGAGTTATGTGTATACCTTGTAATGATTGATGTAATTGTTTGAAAAAAGTCTCAAAAACTTCATCTAAAAATTATTGATTTTTTCAATATAAGTAATTGATAAATAATACTTTAATAATTTTCAACAAATAGATATGATGAATAAAACTACATTTGGCTTTTTATTTTTCGCATTATTGAGCATGTTTAGTGTTTTTGGACAACAAGACGCACAGTTTACCCATTATATGCACAATATGAACGTAATGAATCCAGCTTATGCCGGATCAAGAGGAACTTTGAGTATTGGATTATTAGGCAGAACGCAATGGGTAGGATTTGATGGTGCTCCTCAAACCCTCACCGCTACAGTTCATGCTCCAGTAGGAGAAAGAACAGGATTAGGCCTTTCTTTGGTTGGAGACCAATTAGGACCTGTTAAAGAACAAAACATTTATGCGGATTTTTCGTACACCATTCCAACCTCAGAGACGACTAAATTGGCTTTTGGTATTAAAGGTGGAGTAACTCTTTTTGATGTAAATGCGGATTGGAATTTACCAGATACTGATCCGATGTCTGACCCTTCATTTAATGAAGATTTAAGAAAAACAACTCCAAATATTGGAGCAGGATTATATTTCTACTCTGATAAATACTACTTAGGTTTTTCAGTACCCAATATATTGTCTTCATTGCATTATCAAGACAGTCAAAATGGTGTTCCTCATGCTTCAGACATCATGCATGGGTTTTTAACAGCTGGATATGTTTTTGATTTAACAGAAAATCTAAAATTTAAACCTTCCACCATGTTTAAATTGGCAGAAAATTCTCCTATTTCTATGGACTTATCTGCTAACTTTTTATTCAATGAAAAATTTGAGGTAGGAGCCAGTTATAGATTGGATGATTCAATATCCGGTATGTTTTTAATCAATGCGTTAAAAGATTTGAGAATCGGTTATGCTTATGATTATACTTTATCCAATATGGGTAAATACAATGATGGATCTCACGAAGTTATTTTGCTTTGGGATATCCAATTCTCTGAAACTAATTTCAAATCACCACGTTTCTTCTAACCATACATTTTATTACAATGAAAAATATATTATTTGCAATATTATTATTTATAAGTATTGTTGGTTTTGCACAAAAATCAGGAAAATATACTGTTAAGAACTTGGCCGTTAACACTGAAAATTCTGATTTCGGTGCTTCATTCTACAAAAACAAACAAGTTGTTTTTGCAAGCCCTAAAGCTAAAACATTTTGGTCTACAATGGTAAAAAGTTATTGGAAACCCAATGGACAACGTTTTCTAAATCTTTACTCTTCTGATGTTGATGTAGATGGTGAATTGATTAATAAAGTGGAACTCAATGCAGAAGTGAATTCAAAATACCATGAAGCTAATGTTAGTTTTACAAATGATTTTAAGACTGTTTATTTTACAAGAAACAATTATCTTGAAAAAGTTGGAAAAGATTCAACAGGTATGTCCAATCTAGCGCTTTACAAAGCATCTATTGATGATGCCGGAAATTGGATTGATGTAGTTGCTTTACCTTTTAATAACGTTGATTATTCGGTTGGTCATCCTGCTTTATCTCCAGATAACAAAAAGTTGTATTTTTCATCTGATATGCCAGGAGGTAAAGGTGCCACTGATATATATGTAGTTGATATAAAAGGGGATAATGTATATGGAACTCCTGTAAACTTAGCTGCGGTCAATACTCCTGCTCAAGATATGTTTCCTTTTGTGAGTAAAAATAATATTCTTTATTACTCAAGCAATTGTAAAAAAAATAATTTAGGTGGTCTTGATATCTTTGCTTATAATTTTGAAACAGATCCAATACATCTGGATAGTCCGTTAAATAGCGCAGAAGATGACTTTTCTTTCATCATGGATTCTGATAAAAAAACCGGATATTTTTCATCCAATAGAATAGGTGGAAAAGGTGATGATGACCTCTATTATTTTACCGAAGTTCAACCTATCGAATTTGAATGTAATCAGTACATCGTTGCTAAAGTGGTAAATAGTGAAACTAAACAACCTATTTCAGGAGCTAAATTGTTTGTGTTCCACAATGGCAAACTAGAAACTGAAAAGGTTTTAGATGAAAGTGGTTCTTATAAAATTGATACCAAATGTAAAGAGGACTTTGCATTTAAAGCCTCAATGGATAATTTCACCGGAGCAGAATCATCTGTGAAAACCGGAGAGAAAAATGAGTTTACAAACAATATCGAACTTTCATTAAATCCAATCAAGAAACCTGAAGTTCCTCGTATTTTCTTAGGTCCGGTTAGATTTGACTTTGACAAATATGAAATTCGTAAATCGATTGATGCCGACGTAGAATTGGATCGTATCATTGCTATTATGAACCAATATCCAGAAATGATTGTTTCAATTGAATCATTTACAGATGCACGTGGTAATGACAAATACAATTATAAATTATCTCAAAAAAGAGCCGATATGACTAAGGATTACTTGGTTAAAAAAGGCATCGCCGAAAATAGAATTGTAGGGGTTAAAGGTAGAGCCGAAGAATTACCAACAAATAAATGTACCAACGATGTTGAATGTACAGATGAAGAACATCAAGCCAATCGTCGTACAGAGTTTGTTATCGTAAACCCTGAATCTTATCAAAAACAATAATTTTTTTATTTAAAAAATATAAGAGCGTTCTGGTAACAGAGCGCTTTTTTTTATCTTCATTTTTGTTTATATTTGTTGAACATTGAAAACATTTTTTTCTAATCTAGTCTGATATTCAATAGGTAATTTGTTCATATTAAAAAAAATCATATATAATCATGAAAAAAGGCACTTGGTATGTTTTAGGTCTGATGAGTGGAACTTCACTAGATGGATTAGATATAGCTTATATCAAGTTTACGAATTCAGATCATCTATGTTACGAGATTATTCATGCTTCAACCCTACCCTATTCTGATGATTGGAAATCTAAACTCAAAAATGCCTATTTTGTTTCTGCAGTTGAAATCACTAAGCTAAATGCAGATTATGGTAGATTTTTAGGTGAAAAAGTTTTGGAATTCACAAACGCTTATGCCATTGACAAAATTGATTTTGTCGCCTCACATGGACAAACGATTTTCCACAATCCTTCTCAAGGATATACGCTTCAAATTGGCAATGGGGCAACCCTAGCAGCTACTTGTAAACAAAAAGTAATATGCGATTTTAGAACACAGGATGTTGCTCTGGGCGGTCAAGGAGCTCCATTGGTTCCCATTGGTGATCGCTTGCTTTTTGGAGCCTATGATTATTGTATCAACATTGGGGGATTTGCCAATATCTCTTTTGAAAGCCAAAATGAAAGATTGGCTTTTGATATTTGTCCCGCTAATATTGTTCTCAATGCTTATGCAGAAAAGTTGGGAAAAGCCTTTGATGAAAATGGCAACTTAGCCCAAACAGGTAAGTTGAATACCGATTTATTGAATCAATTAAATGCATTGGATTTTTATAAAAGCAATCAATCAATGGGTTTTGAAATTGTGAAAAATGAGGTTTTCCCATTGATTGACGCCTACCAAGTTTCCGCAATTGATGTTTTAAATACCTATTCAGAACATATAGCCCTTCAAATAAGTAAACATCTGAATCCCAATTCAAAGGTATTGATTACAGGTGGTGGTGCACTGAATGTATACCTCATGAATCGACTTCAAAATATCAAACCAATAAACCTCATCATACCCGATAAACAACTCATAGACTTTAAAGAAGCTTTGATATTTGGATTATTAGGTCTTTTGAGAAATGAAGAGGAAATCAATTGTTTAAAATCAGTTACAAGAGCTACTAAAAATCATAGTAGCGGTGTAATTTATAATCCTTAGATTATACTATATTTGCCACTTATACTTTTTAAAAAAATTTACGTATGTTCAATAATTTTTTAGGGAATAGTCCCAAATGGTACAAATTGACAATTCTATCGTTTATACTTTTTAATTTCTTTTCATTTTTTGTTTTAGGACCTCAAATAACCTCTTGGCTTATCATCGGCGAATTTATTTTTACCCTTGCCATGGCTTTGAATTGTTATCCGCTACAAAGTGGCGGACTTATCGCATTACAAGTTATTGTATTGGGATTAACTACTCCATTTCATGCATATGATGAAGTAAAGAGTAACTTGGAAGTCATTTTACTTTTGGTTTTTATGGTAGCAGCCATTTATTTTATGAAACCTTTGTTGATGTTTATTTTTAGCAAAGTATTTACCAAAATAAAATCTAAAGTATTACTTTCCTTACTATTTGTGTTTTTAGGAGCCTTTTTATCTGCTTTCTTGGATGCTTTGACTGTAACAGCTGTATTCATCAGTGTTATAGCCGGTTTTTACAACGTATATCATAAAATTCATTCCGGAGGAAGTGATTTGGATGCTAATGGTTCTTTTGATAGGAATCAACTCAGCGGTGAAACACTTGAAAAATTCAGATCATTTTTACGAAGTTTGGTAATGCATGGTGTCGTTGGTACAGCTTTGGGTGGTGTTATGACTTTGGTTGGCGAACCTCAAAACTTATTAATCGGTGAAAAAATGGGATGGGATTTTATTGAATTCTTCAAACAATCGTTTCACGTTACCTTACCGGTTTTAATTGCCGGTTTATTGACTACTGTACTCTTGGAAAAAACAAAATGGTTTGGATTTGGAGAAACATTACCACCTGTTGTTAGAAAAATAATTGATCAATATACTTTAAAAGAAGATCAAAATAGAAGTTCGAAAGAAATATCAGCATTAGTTATACAAGGTATTGCTGCTGTTTTTTTAATAGTTGGACTTGCTTTACATATTGCTCCTGTGGGACTTATAGGTTTGGCATTGATTATTTTCCAAACCGCTTTTATGGGCATTACAGACGAACATCACCTTGGGCACGCATTTACAGAAGCATTGCCCTTTACCGGCTTGATTGTGGTATTTTTTGTAATTGTTGCGATGATTCATGATCAACATTTATTTAAACCCATTATTGATAGCGTCTTGGCTATGGATATTGAAAAACAACCGGCTATGTTTTACTTGGCAAATGGTGCTTTATCTGCCATAAGCGATAATGTTTTTGTGGCTACAGTTTACATCAATGAGGTTAAAGCTGCTTTTGAAGCCGGTACTATATCTCGCGAACATTTTGAAAAACTAGCGGTCGCCATTAATACCGGTACCAATCTGCCCAGTGTGGCAACACCCAACGGTCAAGCCGCATTTTTATTTCTATTAACCTCAACATTGGCACCACTTATTAATCTATCCTATATGAAAATGGTTAAAATGGCATTGCCCTATACCATTGTTTTGACACTAGTTGGGCTGCTAGGTGTAATATTTTTCTTATAATATTTTGGTATATTTTTCGTTATATCTAAATCAGTTTAAAAATTTCAATATGTTTATTTCACTACAACAAACCGTTCAAGCTACACAAGAGATTTTAGAAGTCGCTCCAATTGAAAAATCAATGTCGATTGCACAATTATTAAAGGATAGTGGACTTTCAGGTCAAATCATTATTTATATTATCATAGGATTGTTGGCTGTTGGACTTTTTATTTATTTTGAGAGACTTTCAGCTATCAATGCAGCCTCAAAAGTAGATAAGAATTTCATGAATCAAATTAGAGATTACGTTAGTAATGGCAAATTGGATACTGCAAAGATGCTTTGTGCCCAAAACAATACTCCCGCTGCCAGATTGGTTGAGAAAGGGATATCCCGTATTGGCAAACCATTGGAAGATATCAATAAAGCCATTGAAAATGCAGGTAGTTTGGAAATATACAAATTGGAAAAAAATGTAAGTGTTTTGGCTACCATTGCCGGAGCTGCACCTATGTTGGGATTCTTGGGAACAGTTGTTGGGATGATTATCGCATTTCACAATATGGCTTCAAGTGGCGGTCAAGCCGAAATGGGTGTTCTTGCAGGTGGTATTTATACCGCAATGACCACGACAGTTGCCGGTTTGGTAGTAGGAATCATAGCCTATGTTGCTTACAATCACTTGGTAGTTAAAACCAACAAAGTTGTGCATATCATGGAAGCCAATTCGGTTGAGTTTTTAGATCTATTAAACGAACCTATTTAAGGCATTTTTTGTTAAATTATAAATTTTCAAATTAGTCAATGTTTTGTCAGCAAAATAGCTTCAAACATTCAATGTCTTACTCTTTACATCAAAACAATGAATTTCAAAAGAAGAAATAAAGTAAGTGCTGAATTCAGTATGTCATCCATGACTGATTTGGTTTTCCTATTGTTGATTTTCTTTATGTTGTCAGCCAATACACCCAATGCATTGGATATGTTACTTCCTAAAGCTAAAGGAAAATCTACGAATAAACAAAATGTGGCAATTAGTATCAAAAAAGATTTAACCTATTATATAGATACTACTCCTATAGCATTTGAAAACATAGAAAATGCATTGGTAAATAAATTAGCCAACGAAGAAAATCCGACGATTATTCTGAGAGTAGAAGAAACCGTTCCTATTGAATATGCTGTTTCCATTATGGATATAGCAAACAAACACAAGTTTAAAATCATATTAGGCGTAAGACCTCAATAATACTAATCCATATGGCATTTCTAAGTACAGAACATGAAAAAAAAGCAGCTGTAGAAACTAGCATTATTATGCTGTTGCTGATTCTTTCCTTTTTCTATATTGGGATACTAACCTATATGGATCCTCCTATTGAAAAAGGAATAGAAATTGTCATGGAAAACGGAGCCGAAGTCAATTACGGAACTTCAGATACGGGAAGTGGAGCCATTCAACCCATGACAACTGATACCCCTCAAAGTCAAAGCGCCACGAATACGCAAACTCAATCTGGTGAACCTACATTAACACAAGATAGTGATGATGCACCTGTGGTGAATACGCAACCCAAAGTAAAGCCTAAAAAAACAAACCCAAAACCCGATCAATCTACAAATGACGCTTTAAATAATATTTTAGGAGCCCCTGCCAACACCAATCAAAATTCAAATTCACACGGTAATACCGGAGGTGGTGGTGATCAAGGAAATATTGACGGAAATCCTTATGCAACAGCTTTTTATGGCGGTGGAACAGGTAATGGGACAGGCTATGGTATGAATGGTCGTAGTAAAACTTCCAATCAAAAATATACCCAAGAGTGTAATGAAGAAGGTAGAGTTGTTGTCCAAATTGAAGTTGACAGAAATGGTAAGGTTATAAACGCAATACCTGGAGTTAAAGGAACAACAAATTCTGCTTCTTGTTTGTTGGAACCAGCTAAACGAACAGCACTTTCCTATAAATTTAATGCAGACTCCAAAGCACCAACCAAACAAATTGGTTTTGTAGTAGTTAACTTTACTTTAGGTCAATAAATGACATATCCTGAATCACTTCGATGGATGTACGCAAAACTCCCCATGTATCATCGCGTGGGTGCTCAAGCTTTTAAAAAGGATTTATCCAACACTCAGGCTTTGGCTCAATATTTAGGAAATCCGCATAATCAATTTAAGTCGATACACGTTGCAGGAACAAATGGGAAAGGCTCTACAAGTCACATGTTAGCTTCAGTATTACAAGAAGCTGGTTATAAAGTGGGTTTGTACACTTCACCACATCTCAAGGACTTTAGAGAACGAATCAAGATCAATGGCGGTTGTATCAGTAAAAGAAATGTTTCAAGTTTTATTACCAAAAATCAAAGTTTTTTAGAAAAACAAGGTTTATCTTTCTTTGAAATGACTGTAGGTTTGGCATTTCATTATTTTGCAAAATCCAAAGTCGATATTACGGTGATTGAAGTGGGTTTGGGTGGCCGTTTGGACTCTACTAATATCATCATTCCCGAACTGTCCATTATCACTAATATTGGTTACGATCATATGAATATGTTGGGAAATACGCTCCCGGAAATTGCATTTGAAAAAGCGGGAATTATCAAAAAGGGAATTCCGGTGGTGATCGGTGAAAAACAGGAAGAAACAACTGCTGTTTTTGAAAAAATAGCCAAATCACTGCAAGCACCGATAAGCTTTGCCTCCGATTCTCAATTTTCATTACCACCTTATGAATTAAAAGGAAATTACCAGGTTCACAATGTGAAAACAGTGTTATCGGCACTCAATATCCTCCATCAAAAAGGATGGAATTGTACGCAAGAAGCAATCGAAAAAGGCTTGATGCATACAGTTTCCAATACCGGATTACAAGGTCGTTGGCAAAAGCTGGGCGAAAATCCCCTTATCATTTGCGACACAGCTCACAATAAGGATGGATTGAAATACACCATGCAACAAATTAAAGAACAAAGCTTTGAACATTTACATATCGTCCTAGGTGTTGTAAATGATAAAGATTTAGATTCCGTTTTACCTCTTTTTCCCATATCGGCTACTTACTATTTCTGTCAGCCCAAAATTCCAAGAGCTCTGGATAAAGAAATTCTTCAGAAAAAGGCTGCTGAATTTGGCCTTAAGGGTCAAACATACTCTTCAGTCAATCGAGCACTTGCTAAAGCAAAGAAACTGGCACTACCCAATGATTTTATATACATAGGTGGTAGCACGTTTGTTGTAGCTGAAGTTGTTTGATGTTAAAAATCAAAAAAAATCCTGTAATTGCTTACAGGATTTTTTTTGTGGTCAATACTGGATTCGAACCAGTGACTTCCACGTTGTCGACGTGACACTCTGAACCAACTGAGTTAATTGACCGAATGTAGTAGAAAATCAAAAAAAATCAAACTTTCTACGAAATTAAAAAAGGCTGTCTGAAGGACAACCTTTTGTGGGCGATGAGGGGTTCGAACCCCCGACCCCCTCGGTGTAAACGAGGTGCTCTGAACCAGCTGAGCTAATCGCCCTATTACGTTTTTAGAGATTGCAAATATAAGACGATTATTTAATTTGGCAAACTTTTTTATTAAAATCTACTAATTTATTTTATCCCTGAAATAAGTAGTTCATTATCAAATATTTTCAACTTTGAATTGAATTTATGAAAGTTTAATTTCGTTTATACAATTGTTTTACAACAAATATTACTAGATAAGTAACTTTTAATACATTGTTAATCTAATAATTACATCTTAATTGCGTTCATTTAATATAAAGTGTAACATCTATCCATTTCATTCGTCTGATAATTAAATCGGAAATCTTTTGGAAACTATCATACAACTTTTTAATTTAGACAAAAAATACGGTGCCGTTCATGCCGTAGATAATCTGAGTTTTACGATTCAAAAAGGCACAGTATACGGTATTTTGGGACCTAATGGAAGTGGGAAATCTACCACATTGGGCATGTTGTTGAACGTGGTCAATCCAACCTCAGGAACATTTAATTGGTTTGATGGTCAAATGTCTACCCATGATGCATTAAAAAGGGTAGGTGCTATTATTGAAAGGCCTAATTTTTACCCTTATATGTCAGCAGCTCAAAATCTTGAGTTAGTTTGTAAAATTAAAGGCATTACAACCGATAAAATTAATGAAAAACTAGAACTTGTAAATTTACTGGAACGCAGAAATGATAAATTCCGAACTTATTCTCTCGGGATGAAACAACGTCTAGCTATTGCTTCTGCCCTACTTAACGACCCTGAAATTTTAATTTTGGACGAACCTACGAATGGTTTAGATCCGAAAGGGATTCAGGAAATTAGGCATATCATCAAATATATATCACAACAAGGAACAACCATTTTATTGGCATCTCATTTATTGGATGAAGTTGAAAAAGTGTGTTCTCATGTTGTCATTTTACAGAAAGGTAAAAAACTATATGAAGGGCGTACTGATTTAATGACTCAATCACATGGTTTTGTTGAACTTAAAGCTGAAGGTGATGTTGAAAAACTCACAAGCATTTTACTTAATTTTAAAGGAATTGAAAAAATTGAAAAAGAAAACGAAATGATTTTAGCTTATTTGAATCTAGACATCAATACCGGACAACTGAATCAATATCTCTTTGAAAATGGGATTGTCGTATCACATTTAAAAATGAGTAAACCTTCACTTGAACAAAGATTTTTAGTTTTAACTGAATAGTTTATTCTCACAGATTTTAATCTTAAAATTATTTATCTAATACTATTCCTTTAAATAAATTAAATATTATCAATTTTAGATTTTAGACCCGATAGCTATCGGGAAGATTTTAGAATTTGGAATTTGGAATTTAACTTATACCTATAATATGTGGCGATTACTTCAAATAGAATTACATAAAATAAGACATCATCGTGGTAGTAAATTTTTGATTATCTCCTATTTTTTCTTGTTGACCTCGCTTGCATTGATTGCTTCAATCAAGTTTGACATTGGACCAATAAAATTTCATCTAGCCGAACAAGGTATTTTCAACTTCCCATATATTTGGCATCTCAATACTTTTTTGGCAAGTATTCTTAAAATCTTTTTGATGTTGGTTATTGTTTCGATGATGTCCAATGAATATAGCAACAATACTTTAAAGCAAAATTTGATAGATGGATTGAGTAAAAAAGAGTTTGTTTTGTCCAAATTCTATACAGTCATTTTATTTGCATTAATCTCTACCATTTTTGTTGCCATTACTACATTTATCTTGGGAATGATCTATTCAGATTATACTGAATGGCCCATCATTTTTACTGATTTGGAATACTTAATTTCTTATTTCATTAAATTGGTTGCTTTTTTTAGTTTTGGTTTGTTTTTGGGTGTATTGGTAAAAAGATCAGCATTTGCAATAGGCGCTTTATTCCTTTGGTTTATTATAGAAAGTATATTTATTGGATTGATGCGATGGAATTGGAAAATTGAAAATTACGACCATTACACGCAATTTTTGCCATTGAATGCAATGTCCAATTTAATAAAAGAACCTTTTACACGATTTAATGCTGTAAAATCGGTTGCGCAACAAATAGGAGAAACTATTCAGAAAGATTTTTCAGTCCAGTTTACGGACATCTTAATAGTAATATTTTGGATAATACTATTTACATATAGTACTTACTATATTTTAATGAAAAGAGATTTATAAATAAAAACACGTTATAGGAAGCTGATACAAAACTAATCTAAGTCAAATACTTAATCAATTAATAGCATTTTAAACTTCGTTTTATTCATAACCTTCTGATGCATGTTTTAATCCATCCATATCAATAATTTTTATTTTACGTCCTTTCAAATCAACCAATCCTTCATTTTTGTAATTGGACAACAGGCGAATAGCTGATTCTGTAGCCGTACCAATAGCATTTGCAATTTCCTCTCGGGTCAATTTAACATCTATATAACCTTCAGAATCAACCCCAAAAGTAGTTTGTAGCTGAAGTAAAATATCGGCTAGTCTTTCTTTCACTGATTTTTGAGCCATCATAGAAATCGAAGCATTTGCTTGATTCAATTGGTGGGAAATATTTTTCATCAATTGAAGTGAAAAAGCAGGATTTTCCTTAATCGCTTGCATTACTTTAGACTTAGGTATAAAGCAAACTTGCATATCTTCTAATGCCGTAATGGTCAATCCTGCCGGTTCTTCGCTAAGCACCGACCTTTGACCTAAAATATTGCCTTGTTTTAAAAATTTAATGATTTGACTTTTACCATTGGTATTCAATTTACTCATTTTACATTTGCCACTACGCAAACAATAAATACCATTCATCACATGGCCTTCGGTTACAATATTTTCACCTTTTTTAATATTTAGTGTTGTTTTACTGCGTGTAAAAGTCTCTAACTCCTCGAATACCAACGTACTAAATTCATTTTCATTTTTTATGAAACAATGTTCACAAGCTCCCATAGTTGTATTATTTAAGATATGTTGTAAATTTGTAACAAATATATATAAAATATTGATAATTATCATATTTCCATAAACGAAAGATTAAATTTTTTATGAGTGATATTCCATGTTACCATTGCGGACTCGATTGTGGTAAAAATCCCATTGTATTCAATGAAAAGAATTTCTGTTGTAATGGTTGTAAAACTGTTTATGAGATTTTAAATCAGAATGAGTTGAGTTGTTATTATGATATGGAAAATTCTCCAGGTCAAATACCCAATGAAATAAAAGGCAAATACGAATATCTAAACAATCCTGAAATAGTTGAGAAATTAATTGAATTTAATGACGGAAACATCAGTGTTGTTGAATTTTATATACCATCCATTCATTGTAGTGCATGTATTTGGGTTTTAGAAAATCTAGAAAAGCTCAATCCTGCAATTGTTAATTCTATGGTCAATTTTCCCAATAAAACCATTCGAATCAATTTTAAAACGGAGCATACTACTTTAAAAGCTATAGTTGAGTTATTAACTTCAATTGCTTATGAACCTTATATAAGTCTTGAAGATGCTGACAAAAGCGCCAAGAAAGTTGATAAAACTTTGATATATCAATTGGGTTATGCTGCTTTTGCTTTTGGGAATATCATGTTATTGGCTTTTCCCGAATATTTTGAAAAAGATGATCTTTGGTTGGAACATTACAAGTATATGTTCAGATATATGATGTTGGTTCTTTCAATACCGGTAGTAGTTTATTCAGCAAAAGATTATTTTATAACAGCCTATAAAGGATTAAAAAAGGGAATTTTAAGTGTTGACGTACCAATAGCTTTGGGTATCATTGTTTTATTTGCAAGAAGTACATATGAAGCCTTTTTAGATGATGGAGTAGTCTTTTTTGATAGTTTATCGGGATTGGTTTTCTTTTTACTATTGGGTAGATTTTTTCAGCAAAAAACTTATAATTTTCTCTCATTTGAAAGAGACTATCGTTCCTACTTCCCTATAGCAGTAACCAAAATTGTAAATGGTAAGGAGGAAAATGTTCCGGTACAATCCGTAAAAGAAGGAGACCGATTATTAATCAGAAATGAAGAATTGATACCAGTTGATGGTATTTTGATTCATGGAGAAGGGTTATTGGATTATAGCTTTGTTACCGGTGAATCTGTGTCGGTTTATAAAGCAAATGGGGAAAAAGTATATGCTGGTGGCAAGCAAATTGGTGGCGCCATTGAAATTGATGTCATTAATAAAATATCCGAAAGTTATCTCACTGAATTGTGGAGTAATGATGTTTTCGGGAAAGATACATTTGAAAGAGATTTAAAAACTGTTACAAACAACATCAGTAAATATTTTACAGTAGTCATTTTAATAATTGCTGCAATTGCTGGAACTTTTTGGTTTATACATGATGCAAAAGAAACAATTGGAGTAATTTCTGCTGTTTTAATTATTGCCTGTCCTTGCGCATTAGCATTATCTGCGCCATTTGCATTGGGTAATATGTTACGCATTTTTGGTTATCGAAAATTATACATGAAAAATGCTGGCGTGATTGAAAGAATGAATAAGATTGACCATATTATATTTGACAAAACAGGCACCATTACAACCAATGATTCATCTACACTTAGTTTTGAAGGAGAAGAATTGACTCTTGAAGAACTACAATTGGTTAAAACATTAATACGTTCATCCAACCATCCATTGAGTAGGGCTTTGAATGATGCCATCTCGGTTGAACCTTTTTTAGACAAAATTGAAAATTATCAAGAAGTATTGGGTAAAGGAATTAGTGGAATTATTCAAGGAAATGAAATCAAAATAGGATCGGCATTTTTTGTAGAAACCAAGTTGGAACAAAACCTGAATACGATTATTTTTATAAAAATCAATCAAGACATCAAAGGATATTTCAGGAGTAAGAATGTGTACAGAGAAGATGTAGAAAATGTGTTTACGCAATTGGGTAAAAAATACAAACTGAGTATTTTATCAGGGGATAATGAAGGCGAAAAAGTTTATTTAGAGAAAATATTACCGGTTGGAACTACTCTTTTGTTCTCACAAACACCGCAAAACAAATTGGATTATGTTAAGAAACTTCAAGAAGAAGGAAGTCACGTTTTGATGGTAGGAGATGGTTTAAATGATGCAGGTGCATTGGCTCAAAGTAATGTAGGAATTGCCATTTCGGAAAATGTAAATGTATTTTCTCCAGCCTGTGATGCCATAATGGAAGCAAAACTTTTTAACAAATTACCCAAGTTTTTAACACTTTCACATAAAACTATACAAATTATCAAGTGGAGTTTTAAAGTTTCTTTTACCTACAACGTTGTAGGATTGTATTTTGCTGTAACTGCACAACTTACACCTATTGTAGCTGCTATTTTGATGCCATTGAGTTCAATAAGCATAGTGGTTTTTGTTACTATTTTAACTAATTTCTATGCAAAAAGGATAAGGTGATTCTTTAGCTCATGATTTTTATCATATTTTATTTCAAAATAAGAATTAATTTTGCATAACTCAAATTTTTATACAAAGTAATAAATGGAGGTAATATATCTTACAATGACCATAACGGTAATTATAGCCGGCTTGTTTTTATACCTCTTTTTTGTAAATGTGAAAAAAGGGCAATATGACGATATATACACGCCTTCAGTACGGATGCTTTTTGATGATGAGTTGGTCAAAGAACCTACTCAAGAGGCAAAAAAGGAAGAGCAAAAAGCAGCTGAAGTAAAAAAAGACAGTTAGACTGTAACCAATAATTTAACACAATCAAATATTAATTAATCAATTTTTTTTAAGTATGGAAAAACAACAATTTTACTACGACAACAAAATTGTAAAAATGTTCTTCTGGGCAACAGTCCTTTGGGGTGTTGTAGGAATGCTGGTTGGTTTATTAGTGGCTTATTTGTTCTTATTTCCTAACTATTTGACGTTCGCAGGAGCGCAACCTTGGTTAGGATTTGGACGTTTGAGACCTCTACACACCAATGCCGCCATTTTTGCCTTTGTAGGGAATGGTTTCTTCTTAGGAATGTACTATTCAATGCAAAGATTGTTAAAAACGCGTATGTTTAGTGATTTCTTGAGTAGAGTTCACTTTTGGGGCTGGCAATTAATCATCGTTTTAGCCGCAGTAACTTTACCATTAGGTATTTCTTCTTCAAAAGAGTACGCAGAATTACAATGGCCTATTGACATTTTAGTAGTGTTGGTATGGGTTGTTATGGGAATCAACATGATTGGTACGTTAATTAAAAGACGTCAACGTCACATTTATGTGGCTATTTGGTTCTACATTTCTACCTTGGTCACTATTGCTATGTTGTATATTGTAAACAACTTGGAGTTGCCTATCGCAATGTCAAGTTGGAAAAGTTATTCGGTGTTTTCAGGAGTAAAAGATGCTATGGTTCAATGGTGGTATGGACACAATGCTGTTGCATTTTTCTTAACTACACCAATGTTAGGTTTGATGTACTACTTTGTCCCTAAAGCAGCCAACAGACCGGTATATTCTTATAGATTATCTATCATCCACTTTTGGACTTTAATTTTCATTTATATTTGGGCAGGACCTCACCATTTATTGTATTCTGCTTTACCAGATTGGATTCAAAACTTGGGAACTGTATTCTCAGTAATGTTGATTTTCCCATCTTGGGGAGGTATGATTAACGGATTATTGACTTTACGTGGTGCTTGGGATAAAGTTAGAGAAGATCCCGTTTTAAAATTCTTTGTTGTAGCTATTACTGCGTATGGTATGGCAACTTTTGAAGGTCCAATGTTGTCTTTCAAAAATTTAAATGCAATTGCTCACTTTACAGATTGGATCGTAGGTCACGTTCACATCGGAACTTTAGGATGGAATGGATTCTTGTTATCAGGTATCTTGTATTGGTTGGTGAAAAAACTTTACAAAACTGAATTATGGTCTACTAAATTGGCCAATTATCATTTCTGGATTGGCACAATAGGTATTTTATTCTACTCAATGCCATTGTACATTGCCGGATTTGCTCAAGCTTTCTTATGGAAACAATTTGACGAATCAGGAACTTTGGTTTATGGTAACTTCTTGGAAACTGTAACTCAAATCATCCCAATGTATGCTATGCGTGCCTTTGGAGGTACTTTGTATTTCACCGGATTTGTTTTATTGGCTATCAACTTACTGAAAACAGCTGCCATTGGTAGTAAAGTTGAAGACGAATTGGCTGAAGCTATGCCATTGGAAAAAATCAGTGGACAACGTGCTACTAAAGAAGGAATCCACACTTGGTTAGAAAGAAAAGTGGTATTATTTACTGTTTTAGCATTTGTAGCAACTGCTATAGGTGGAGCAGTTCAAATCATTCCATTATTGGTTGTAAAATCAAATATCCCTGAAATAACAAGTGTGAAACCTTATACTCCTCTTGAAGTTGAAGGTAGAGATATTTACATTCGTGAAGGTTGTAATAACTGTCACTCTCAATTGGTTCGTCCTTTCCGTTCTGAAGTTGAACGATATGGTGAATATTCGAAAGCAGGTGAATATGTGTATGACTTCCCATTCTTATGGGGTTCACGTAGAACCGGACCGGATGTACATAGAATTGGTAGTAAATACAATAACAATTGGCATTTTAACCACATGATGGATCCACGTACAACTTCAGAAGGTTCGATTATGCCTATGTACCCATGGTTGATTAAAAATACTTTGGATTATAGCATGTTGGAAGCCAAATTGAAAACCTTAAAAACTCTAGGTGTTCCTTATACTGAAGCAGAAATTACTGGTGCAAAAGCCAATTTGGAAGCTCAAGCTAAATTAATTGAAGAATCTCTTCATCAAGATCCTGAATTTGTGAAAAACTATGCAGATAGTAAAATTCAAGAGAAAGAGATTGTAGCATTAATCGCTTATTTGCAACGTCTGGGTATGGATATTAAAGCTAACCAAAACGCTCAATAATAATGTTAAGTTTTATCAAACATAGTTTTGATTCTATAGATGGCATAGGTATTTATCCTATGGTAGCTTTATTGATATTTTTCCCAATTTTCATATTTGCTGTAGCATATGTGTTTATATTGAAGAAAAAATATTTTAATGAAAACGCTAATTTACCATTTGAAGATGATGAAATGAGCCAAATCGATAGTAAACTAGAACCGTAAATGGGATGAGGCGAATTACATGTGACTGATAAAAAACTAGCAAATATTTACACATGAAAACCTTTTAAACAATTAAAAATATTATGAGTAACAACAATCAAAATATGAGTTTTTGGCAAAAGTTCATGAAATCCATGACTAAAGCCAACGATTTAGAACGCGAAGACGAAGTAATGCTCGATCATGACTATGATGGCATTAAAGAGTTGGACAACGTACTACCACCTTGGTGGTTGTATGGGTTTTATATAACTATTGCTATTTCTATATTCTATTATGTAGCTATACACATTCTTGGATGGTATGGTCAAGAAGACGAATACCAACAAGAAGTAGCTCAGTTTGAACAATATAAAGCTGATAATCCTCAATTTTTCACCACTGATAATTTAACAGCTAAAATGGATGCAGCTAGTCTAACAAAGGGTAAAGAACTATTTGCAACAAAGACTTGTACTGCATGTCACTTAGTTGATGGTGGAGGTCTAATTGGGCCTAATTTGACCGATAAAAATTGGATTCTGGGTGGTGATTTCAACAGTATAATGAACACACTAGCCAAAGGTGGTCGTCCTGGTAAAGGAATGGTAGCATGGGAAAAAACTATCTCAATTGAAGATCGTCAACTTTTAGCCAGTTATGTACTTTCATTACAAGGAACTACTCCTGCTAAACCGAAAGCTGCTGAAGGCGACATTTGGGAAAATGGAGTAAAAGTTGAAGCGCCTGTAGCCAATGATACTATAGACAGTACTGCAGTTGTGCCAGTTGCAGAAGTAAAATAAGTATAAAACACTAATTTTAATAAAGCCAGGAGTTTATTTACTCTTGGCTTTTTTTTTGTATCACTTGTTACGACTTATTAATTTTATTTCAATTAAATTTGTACGTCTTTTAAATTAAATTTCACATGAGCACAAAATTAGATGAAAGTTTCCGCGATTCCATTGCTACTATCGATACTGAAGGGCATAGAAATTTTATTTATCCTCAAAAACCAGATGGCCGATTTTATAAATGGCGAACCATATTGAGTTGGTTTTTGATTGTCTTTTTATTTGCTGCTCCATTTATAAAAGTAAATGGAATTCAATTTATACTTTTTAATGTTTTAGAAAGGAAATTTAACATTTTTGGATTTCCATTCTTTCCTCAAGATTTCCATTTATTTGCGCTTTCGATAGCCTTATCGGTTGTTTTTATTATTTTATTTACAGTCGTTTTTGGTCGAATATTCTGTGGTTGGTTATGTCCTCAAACCATTTTCATGGAAATGATTTTCCGTAAAATTGAATATTTAATTGAAGGTGATAGACCTGCCCAACTGAAATTGACACGTCAAGATTGGAATTTTGAGAAATTTTGGAAAAGACTTTTAAAATGGACTGTATTTTTCCTTATTTCATTTATCATTAGTAATGTTTTTTTAGCTTATATCATTGGAAGTGATAAATTGTTATTATACATCAATGATGGTATTGGAAAACATCTAACTACCTTTATTATTTTATTAGTCTTTACAGGCATATTTTATTTCATTTTTGTTTGGTTTAGAGAACAAGTATGTATCATTGTTTGTCCATATGGTCGTTTACAAGGTGTTTTATTGGACAATAATTCCATCAATGTTGCCTATGACTTTGTAAGAGGTGAAAGCACAAACGGTCGAGCCAAATTTAGAAAAGGTCAAGATAGAACAGTTGATGGTATAGGAGATTGTATTGATTGCAAACAATGTGTTTTGGTATGTCCAACAGGAATTGATATACGTAATGGTACGCAATTGGAATGTATCAACTGTACTGCATGTATTGATGCTTGCGATATGGTTATGGACAAAATCGATAAACCTCGTGGGTTGATACGTTATGCTTCAGAAGATCAAATTGAAACCGGACGAAAATTTCACTTTACACCTCGCTTGTGGTTGTATACTTTTGTGTTGACTGTTTTGATGGTATTAGTTACAGCATTATTGGTATTAAGAGGGAACTCTGAAACTATTATGCTTCGATTACCTGGTCAAACTTTTTTGACAGATGAAACAAGTGTTCAAAATGTATATGAGTTTAAAATTATTAATAAAGGAACTAAAGAAATACAGGATATTTCATTTAAACTCATATCTCATAAAGGTGAAATTCTGAATAATGTCAGTGAACATTCTTCCATTAAAATTCAAGATAAAGCACAAGGTACTGTTTTTATTAAAATTCCAAAATCAGAATTAAAAAATGCCAAAGAAAAAATTAAAGTAGGACTTTTTTCTGAGGGTAAGCTGATAGAAACATTTAAAATTAACTTTCAAGGACCGATTGTAATTAAATAAGTCTTGATAAAATTAAAAAAAGGCAAATCTAAATGGTTTGCCTTTTTTTATTCTAAATTTTTAAAATAAAATTAAGTTGATTTTTTTTAGAAACAATTTTTAATTTATTGATTTCTTTTAATAATCTTTTTATATTTGTTAATCTATTGATTATCTATTTGATAATACTGATCTTAGTAATGCTGAATCCCAACTATATCTATTGAGCAATTATAATAAAACCTGTAAATTGAATTCATTTGACTTATTCCAAAACCACCAATCATTCCTGGGACTGGCCGGATCAAGTACGAGCTATCGCTACTGTTTCCGTAATTTTACTTCATGTAGCTGCACCTTTGTTGTATCAATTTCGCAAAATTGAGGTTTCACATTGGTGGATAGCCAACATTATTGATAGCACCATGCGTTTTTGCGTTCCTGTATTTATGATGCTGACCGGAGCTCTTTTACTTTCTAAAAATGAATCAACTATACTGTTTTATAAAAAACGTTTTACGCGGTTGGTTTATCCATTTATTTTATGGTCACTCATTTATTTATGGTATAATTTTGATCCAAAGGTTACTAAAAATTTCAATATGACTTACGTTTGGGAACAACTTGTAAATGGAACTTCCTATCACCTTTGGTATGTGTATATGATTGTTTTTTATTATTTCCTGATCCCATTTTTGAGAAAATGGATTCAAGTTGCAACTACCAAAAAAATTATATTATTGCTAATCATTTGGTTTGTTGTACTCATGCTAGGTATGAGTTATCTTCAAACCATGAAAAGCAGAATCAATGGGTTATATTTTATTGGATTTTTGGGATATCCTATTGTAGGATATTTAGTTAGCAATCGATTAAGTATAAATATTAATAAATATATACTATTCCTAATAATAGTTATAGGATGGCTTGTGACAGCAGTTGGGACCTTTTATCTTACTCAAAAATCAGGGCATTTTAAAGGAGAATTTTACCATTATTTAAGTCCTAGTGTCATGTTCATGTCTGTAAGTATATTTATTTTAATCAAACAAATAAACATACAAAGAAATGGGTTGAAGAATATCGTAAATTTCATAAGTACCTATAGTTTTGGCATTTATTTATCGCATGTATTGGTGTTAAGTTTACTTAAAGAAGTTGGGATTACAGGTAGTTGGGTTCATCCATTATGGGGAATACCGATAACAACCTTCATTGCATTAATATTTTCAATCACATTAGTTTATGGGATTAAAAAACTTCCTCTTGGGAATTATATTTCAGGATGATGGAAACTGAAGTAATGAGTTATTAAATAAAAAAAGTTATGAGAAGCTTAAAAGCAATTTATTATTTTCACCTCAAACTGATAATCCCTAGTTTGACCATCGGGTTGATTGTCGGAAGTCTTGGAGATAATGAAAATGATTTTTTTTTCCATCCGAAATATGACACTTGGATATTGGATAGCTTCATTATTATTTCATCTTTTCATCTATGAAATTGATCGAAAAAAAGAGTATTTTTTTTATTACAATATGGGTTTAAGTAAGTTAGTTCTATGGAGCTCAACTTTTACAATTGGTTTAACTTTCTATTTGATTTCCATTATATTATGAGTAAGTTACACATAGATAGTATTCAAAAAAGCTATGACAACAAACCGGTTCTCACCGATACTTTTATATCTTGTAAAACAGGTGAAATTATAGGTTTGTTAGGTAGAAATGGCAGTGGTAAGACTACTTTGATGCAAATTGTATTTGGATCATTACAAGCTGAAAATAAATATATAAATGTGGATGGGAAAATACTTCATAATCTATTTGACAATCGCAATATAATTCATTTTTTACCACAATTTGATTTTCTACCTCAACACATAAAAATTAAAACGATTATAAGCCTATTTTGCGATAAAGAAAGTACTAAAAAATTGATTGAAAACCCCATTTTCAAGCCATTGTTAAATCGCAAAATCAATAAATTATCAGGAGGAGAAAAACGCATTGTAAGCGTTTATGCATTGCTTTATTCCAATGCAGAATTTATATTATTGGATGAACCATTTAATGGAATTGCACCGATTCAAAGAGAAGAAATTCAAAAAATAATTCTTGAACAATCACCCAATAAAGGTATTATCATTTCTGATCATGATTACAGAAGTGTTTTGGAAATAGCAACCAAAATAATTCTATTACATGATGGTGGCACAAAAATCATAAACGATCAAAATGAGCTTATCGAATGGGGATATTTATCTGGAATTTAGAAGGACAAAAACTACATTATTTGAAAACGATCCCAATCATTACCTACCGGGAAACTTTCACGTGCTTTTTGTAAACTTGAATTGGAAATAGTTACAATTTCAAAGGTTTCCTCATCGGGAGCTATTTCAGTAATATGATTGCCATTAAAATCTAAAACTGTACTATTGCCTTGATAATAAAGTCCTTTACCATCTACTCCTACTCTATTGACTCCTACTACAAAAGATTGATTTTCAATTGCCCTAGCTATTAATAGTTGCCTAAATGCGTGTGCTCTTACCGAAGGCCAATTGGCGATGTAAATCAGCAAATCATAAGCATAATTTCCTTCTTCAACTGTATTCTTGGACCATACCGGAAAACGTAAATCGTAGCAAACTAAAGGGCAAATTTTCCAACCGTATAAATCTACAACCAACTTTTGTTTACCTGCTGAAAAGTGATGGTGTTCGCCACCATAGGTAAACAAATGTTTTTTGTCGTAATAGGAAATCTCTCCCAATCGATTGATCCAAACCAGTCGATTGTAATATTTTCCGGCTTCCTCAATAACGATACTTCCCATAAGTGCCAACTTATGTTCAATGGCCATTTTTTTCATCCACTTTACTGTCTCGCCTTCCATGTTTTCGGCTATTTCATGTGCTTCAGTGACAAATCCGGTAGCAAACATTTCGGGTAAAATCATCAAATCCAAAGCTTCCTTTTGATCATATAACCAATTTTCAATTTTAAAAAAATTGCTTTGTTTATCTTTCCAAATAATATCAGTTTGAGCTAATGCAATACGCAGAGTTTCGGGTTTCATTATTTGAGTCTCTTGAGTTTTTATTGTTTTAAACTTAGTATAAGTGGTTTATTTCACTTTAAATACTTTTTAAAATTTCGGCTGCTTTCAACAAAGTTTCTTCTCCTTTGGCAAAACAAACTCTCAACATTTTGTTACTTTGCTTGTCGTGATAAAATGGAGAAACCGGCACGGTTGCCACTCCTAATTCTTTAGTCAATCTGATGGCAAAATCCAATTCATTTTCATCTGAAATACCTTCGTAATTCAACAATTGAAAATAAGTACCAAAACAAGGAATGATATTAAACCGAGATCCTTGTAAAGCCTTTACAAAAAAATCTCTTTTTTGTTGGTAAAAAGCAGGCACATAATCATAATGGGATTTATTCTTGATAAATGTTGCCAATGCATATTGTACAGGTGTATTGGATGCAAATGTTACAAATTGATGCACTTTGCGAACTTCTACCATTAAATCGTGAGGAGCCAAAATAAAACCTGTTTTCCAGCCGGTAGCATGAAATGTTTTTCCAAATGAACCTACTACGAAACTGCGTTTGGCTAACTCAGGATACCAGCAAACACTTTCATGGCGTATGCCATCAAAAATCAAATGCTCGTATACTTCATCACTCAATACTAAAATATCGGTTCCATCTGTAATTTTTTGCAATTCCAATAAATCTGAAGCTTGCAAAACAGCTCCGGTTGGATTGTGTGGTGTATTGATAATAATCATACGGGTATGTACATTTATCAAACTTTTGATTTCATCCCAATGAACATGGTAATCGGGTAATTGTAATGCAGAATGTCTTACAACTCCACCACATAATTCAATGGCAGGTGCGTAAGAATCGTAGGCTGGTTCGATTATGATTACTTCATCACCAGAATGAACTACCGAAGTAATTATACTAAAAAGAGCTTCCGTTGCACCAGGTGTGATGGTAATTTCAGAAACGGGATTGTAAGACATTTGATAAGTATCCCAAGTTTTTGCAGCAATGCCTTCTCTTAAAGCCAAAACCCCAGGCATAGGTGCATATTGATTGTAACCTTCTCGCATATAACGGGTTACCAAATCTATTAATTCATTAGAAATTGGAAAATCAGGAAAACCTTGTGAAAGATTAATCGCTCCGACTTCATTGGCTAAACCAGACATAACGGCAAAAATAGATGTTCCCACATCTGGTAGTTTGGAATAAACGGGTCTTATATAATCCATAAATTGATAAAATTATTTTTCTTATTTCTGGAAAATGATTCCAAAAACTGATTCAAAGTATGTATTCAATTTGAAAACAAATCAAACATTTCAATATTCTATTTTTAAAATTCAATTAAGAAGCTGAATGTTAAGCAATAGCATTCCAATTAAACTTTCAATACTACAAGTGTAAAGATATGAAAAAAAGGTTTGAAGTTTAGATTAATTCCAAACGCATCTAAATGAATGTATATAATGCAATCATAGATTCAAAATAAGGTGATATTTAGTGTAAAACTATAGCTAAACACCAATTATATTGGAGTATAGCTAAGATATATTAGTCGATTTTTGTCAACACCAACATTTTTTATTACCTTTGCATTCCTATAAAAACTAATGATATGCAATTTATTGTATCCAGTTCTCAACTTTTAAAACAACTTCAAGTATTAGTCGGTATTGTAAACACCAACAATACTTTACCCATATTGGATAATTTCTTGTTTGAGTTATCAACCAACAAATTGAAAATTACCGCTTCGGATATTGAAACTATTATGAGTACGTCTATCGATGTTCAATCCGATTACAAAGGTGCCATCGCTATTAATGCCCGTTTGCTTTTGGAAGCTATTAAAACGTTTCCCGAACAACCTTTGACTTTTGTAGTAAAAGACAATCATACAGTAGAAATCAGTTCTGATTTTGGTAAATACGACATGGCATACTACGATGGTAGCGAATTTCCGAAAACAGTTAACCTTGAAGCGCCAAGTAAAACTGTAATCAGCAGTGAAATTTTAGCAACTGCTATCAACTATACCGTATTTGCTACCGGAAATGATGATTTGAGACCGGTAATGAGTGGTGTATTTTTCCAATTCAATTCGGATAGCTTGACATTTGTTGCCACGGATGCTCACAAATTGGTAAAATATGAACGCATCGATTTGACTGCCAAAGATGCAGCAGAGTTCATTATGCCGAAAAAACCACTTAGCATTTTAAAGAATATTTTAACTACAGCTGAAAGTGAAGTAACCATTGAATACAATGAAACCAATGCCAAATTCAGCTTTGATAAAATCGTATTGACCTGCAGATTAATCGATGGTAAATATCCTAATTATGATGCGGTTATTCCAAAAGAAAACCCCAACAAATTGACTGTAAACCGATCTTCATTCCTCAATTCTGTCAGAAGAGCTTCCATTTTCTCGAGTAAATCAACACATCAAATTCGTTTGAAAATGGCAGGTACTGAATTAAATATTTCAGCAGAAGATGTAGATTTTTCCAACAAAGCTGATGAACGTCTTACTTGTAACTTTGAAGGTGATGATATGCAAATCGGATTCAATTCCAAGTTTTTAATTGAAATGTTGAACAACTTGAATTCTGAAGAAATTTTAATTGAAATGTCGGTTCCCAATCGTGCAGGAATTTTGACTCCATTGGACGGAAAAGAAGAGGGAGAAAATATTTTAATGCTAGTTATGCCGGTTATGCTAAATAACTAATTTGAGATACTTTTATTTCAAAACTAATCTATCAGAAATCTACTCTTCAAAAAAAGGGTAGATTTTTTTTATCAAAAATTCATTCTTGTAACGTCAAGTTTCCCTATCGTAATTTTTATTAAACCGATCATGAATTACCTCGCACATTTGTATTTATCAGGTTCGGATGAAGCATTTCGATTTGGAAATTTCATTGGAGATGCTGTCAAAGGAAATAAATATATTCATTTTCCAAAACCCATTCAAGAAGGCATTATTTTGCACAGAAAAATTGACTCATTTACAGATCATCATCCTATTTGCAAAGAAACCAAACAATTATTTCGTCCAATTTTTGGACATTATAAAGGGGTTATTTTGGATGTAATTAACGATCATTTTTTAAGTTTGCAATGGGAGCAATATCATCCACTTCCTTTAAATAATTATTTGTTAGATTTTGAAAAATCATTTCAAACATACGCACATCATTTAACACCAGAAGCCAAACAATTTTATGAAATGTTCATATCTAGAAAATTTATGCATCAATACGACACTTTTGAAGGACTCGAATTGACACTTCTAGGAATGGAGCGCAGAATAGGTTATAAAGTGCCACTTAGTCAATCTATTGATGATTTAAAAGTACATTATACTCATTTTGAAAACGCATTTCAATTGTTTTTTAATGAAATACAAGAATATTGCAAATTGGAAATCAATAAAATGAATTCGGAGCTATAAATACACCCTAAATTCATTTTGAATTCTTTAATTCAATAACTTACTAAACAATCAATCCAATTATTTTATACTTTTGGGATCGTTTAGTAATCTTTGGTTTTCGATTCATAATACTTTCAAATGCAGCATACCATTAACTCTTCAATTAGACCTTTATATTTAATTGCGTTTTTTATTTTGATATTTGGAAATGGAAATTTGCTTGCTCAAATATCAAACAATTCAAACCCTTCTTTAGGATTGGTTGTCGAACACGCCATGGTGGTTAGTGCACGCGTAGAAGCTTCGCAAATTGGAATAGAAATTCTCAAAAAAGGTGGCAATGCTTTTGACGCTATGATTGCAACAGATTTAGCTTTGGCAGTAGCTTATCCATTTGCAGGTAATATTGGTGGTGGTGGTTTTATGGTATACAGAAAAGCTGATGGAACTACCGGAGCTTTAGATTATAGAGAAAAAGCACCTCAATTGGCAGAACGCAATATGTATTTGGATGCAAATGGCACTGTCATTCCCGATCTCAGTATTTTAGGAGCCAAAGCCGTAGGTGTTCCCGGAACCATTGCCGGACTTTTTGAAGTGCATCAAAAATTGGGTAGTTTACCTTTTAACGAATTGATTCAACCAGCAATTGATTTGGCAAAAAAAGGTGTTATAGTAACTGAAAGTGATGTAAAAAGTTTTGAAAATCAAAGGAAAAAATTCAAAAAAGCCAATGGTACAATTATCCCATTAGACCGTAATTGGAAAATTGGTGATACGGTTAAATATGCCGAACTGGCACAAACCTTAGAAAGAATTAGGGATTTTGGAAGAAGTGAGTTTTATGAAGGAGAAACCGGTCAAAAAATGCTTGCATATCTTCAAAAAAAAGGAGGTATTTTGACCTTAGAAGATTTAAAAAATTACAAGGCTGTTTGGAGACAACCCATACAATTTAATTACAAAGATTACACCATCACATCCATGACTTTACCATCTAGTGGCGGTATCTGCATGGCTCAAATCTTGAAAAGTATAGAACCATTTGACATCGGACAATATTCTCATAATTCGAAAGAATACATTCAATTACTAACTGAAGCCGAAAGAAGAGCATATGCCGATCGGGCCTATTACTTAGGAGATATCGATTTTGTAAAAGTTCCAATTTCTCAATTAATTCATCCTGAATATCTAGCCAAAAGGATGCAGGATTTCAACTGGAATCAAGCTACAACATCAAGTGCAGTTTCTCATGGTTCAGTCGATTGGTCGGAAAGTGATGAAACGACCCATTATTCAATCGTAGATGCCTATGGTAATGCAGTATCAGTTACCACAACTTTAAATGGCGCTTTCGGTTCAAAAGTTTATGTTCCTGAAGGTGGATTCTTCCTCAACAATGAAATGGATGATTTTAGCGTAAAACCAGGAACTCCCAATATGTTTGGACTCATTGGGGCTGAAGCCAATGCCATTCAACCCGGAAAAAGAATGTTGAGTAGTATGTCTCCAACATTGGTAACCTACCAAGGTAAATTAAAAATGGTCCTAGGCTCACCAGGTGGATCAACTATCATTACTTCGGTTTTACAAAATATTTTAAATGTTATAGAATTCAATATGAGTATGCAGGAATCGGTTAATCAACCCCGTTTTCATCATCAATGGTTACCTGATGTTTTAAAAATGGAACCTAATGGATTTGATCTTAAAACCATTTCAAAACTTAAAACTATGGGATATCAAATCGATGAATCCAAATCGATAATCATTGGAAAGGTTGATGCAATTTTGATTTTACCCAATGGACATTTAGAAGGTGGTGCAGATCCTAGAGGAGATGACAGTGCTGTAGGTTACTAAATATTGTCCTAAAAAACTATAGCAATTCCAAATTGTATTAAATCATCATTAAAATCCCAATTCTACAATTCTTATCCAGATAGCTATCGGGACTTAATAACTTAATAACTATTTAACTTTAAAACTTTTAAACCTCACATCCTACTCATGATGATAAGGCTCATTACTCAAAATAGTAAATGCTCTATACACTTGTTCTACAAAAAATAATCGAATCATTTGATGTGAAAAAGTCATTTTGGATAAGCTGATTTTCTGATTGGCGCGATTGTATACTTCCTTAGAAAAACCATAGGGACCACCAATTACAAAAACCAAATTTTTCAAACCGGAAAGCATTTTTTTAGAAAGATATTCAGAAAATTTAATAGAAGTGAATTCAGTTCCTTTTTCATCTAATAAAACTACAAAATCTGCTTCTTGAAAAGATTTGAGTAAAAACTCACCTTCTTGATTCTTTTGTTGTTCAATACTCAAAACTTTTCTGTTTTTTAAATCGGGAATTAGGGTCATTTCAAATTTGACATAAAAAGACAAGCGCTTTTGATATTCATTAATCAGAACTTCCAATTCTTTTTGATCGGTCTTTCCTATACTGATGAGTTTGATATTCACAAATTTTCGTTTTGACAAAAGTAATAATCTTTTGAAAATCGAACTTAATTTTTGAAATGTTTTAGAAAAACCGATTTCCATTTGTTTTCTTACTTTTGCAAGCAAAATCAGAACACATGACTGCTCAGTTTTTATTTTATTTATTAATAGGACTTTTAATTTTGGAGTTTATTTGGGATAATATCCTAGATCATCTCAATGCACGTCATTTTAACGATCCGATTCCAGCAGAATTGGATGGTATTTTTGACCAAGATGAATATAAAAAATCACAACTGTATAAGGCTGCAAACCATCGATTTTCACAGTGGCATGATGGATTTAATTTTGTGCTCATGCTAACCTTTTTTATTGTAGGAGGATTTGCTTATTTAGATAGTTTTGTCAAACAATTCTCTGAAAATCCAATTGTTATTAGTTTGGCATTTATTGGAATTTTAGCTTTCGTTGGTAGTTTGATTAGTTTACCTTTTGCCTATTATGATACTTTTGTTATTGAGGAAAAATTTGGTTTCAATAAAACAACTCGAACCACTTTTTGGTTGGATCAAATCAAAGGCGCCTTTATGTCGGTAATTATTGGTGGACTTTTACTTTGGGCTATTTTATGGTTTTATCATCGCGTTGGAAGTGATTTTTGGTGGTATGCTTGGATACTCTTTACTGTTTTCACAATTTTAATGACTTTGTTTTATTCTAATCTCATTGTACCATTATTCAACAAACAAAAACCTTTGGACGAAGGAGAATTAAAAGATGCAATCAATCAATTTGCCCAAAAAACCGGATTTAAACTCGACAACATCTATGTAATTGATGGCAGTAAACGATCAACCAAAGCCAATGCTTATTTTACTGGTTTCGGCCCTAAAAAGCGCGTAGTTTTATACGATACCTTAATTCATGATTTAAATATCAATGAAATTGTAGCGGTATTGGCACATGAAATTGGACATTATCAAAAAAAACATGTGTTTTACAATCTAATCATGAGCATTTTATTAACGGGATTAACCTTGTATATTTTGGGGTATTTTGTAAGTAATCCAATATTATCGCAAGCTTTGGGAGTTGCGCAATCTGAATTTCACATTGGAATTATAGCCTTTGGAATATTGTATAGTCCTATTTCTGAGATTACCGGTTTGGGTATGAATATCTTATCTCGTAAATTTGAATACCAAGCCGATGCTTATGCAAAAACCCATTACCATGTATCTGATTTAATCTCAGGATTGAAAAAATTATCAAAAAAATCATTGAGTAATCTGACTCCACATCCCTGGTATGTATTTTGGCATTATTCGCATCCCACATTGTTACAGAGAATCAGAAAGTTAAGCGGTTTTTAGTGTGTACTTCAATCAAAAGTGGATCAAAATAAGTATTCTAATAACTAAAGAACGGATTATAAAAATTTGGAATTCAATAAGAATAGTTCTTTTAAAAAATTAATTTCCAGACTTTAAAAACTAAAAATCAATCCAATAAATGAAAATAACCTTTCTAGGTACCGGTACTTCTCAAGGCATTCCAGTTATAGGATGCGATCATCCGGTGTGTTTATCGGAAAATCCAAAAGATAAAAGATTGAGATCTTCTGTACTCATACAAGATGAAGATTTTCAAATTGTTATAGATTGTGGTCCAGATTTTAGAATGCAAATGCTTCAAACTGGGATTAGGCAATTGGATGCTATCATTTTTACACATGAACATTCAGACCATACTGCAGGTTTGGATGATATTCGACAATTTTCTCATAAAAATGGAGCATTACCCCTGTATGCAGAAGCTAGAGTGCTCCGTGATTTACACAAAAGATTTGAATACATTTTCAACAACGACATCATTTACGAAGGCAAACCGCAAGCGAAAAGCGTTCAAATAGAAGCTCAAAAAACTTTTAAAATCAAGAGTAAAACTATTGTACCAATTGCAATCATGCATGGTGATTTGCCTATATTAGGATTCAGAATTGGTGATTTTGCATATTTAACTGACATTAGTTTCATTACACCTAGTGAATTGGAAAAACTAAATGGCTTGAAAATGTTGGTTGTAGATGCTTTACGAATAGAACCCCATTATACGCATTTCAATTTGGCACAAGCATTGGATTTAGTAGAAACAATAAAACCTAAGCAAACCTATTTCACACACATCAGTCATCGATTGGGATTTCATGATGAAGTTGAAAAATTGCTTCCAGAAAGGGTATATTTAAGTTATGATGGTTTGGAAGTTACTGTATAATTATTATAAAAGTATGGAATTTAAAAAGAATAAAACACTTAACTTTTATTCAAATTATTCCAATCCCATTAATTCAGAAATTTTATCCCAAGCCAGTTGTCTATTGGAATCATAAGAAGTACTTGCCTCAGTTGACTTTGTATTGCTGTATTCTTTTAAATAAACTGCTTCTAATTTCAAATAATCAAAAACTACTAAAATCTCTCTCATAAAATCTTTATCCAATACATCGACATTATTATTGTTGTTTTCAATTACTTTGGTCAACATATCCGAAACATTGGTCAACATTCCAATTTGTTCATCCATTAAATCTTGAACATGAGCTGTATCATATTGTTCAGCTGCAAAGCCATCAGCAATTGCTCCTATACCTATATACGTGTTGTACATAGCAATTACAGACATTCCACCATAGGATTCTAACAAATCATCACTGCACTGTGCTTTGGCAGATGAAAAAGATAAAAAGATAACGATAAAAAAAGATAATACTGTTTTCATTTAACTCGATTTTGAATTTGTTTTACGATTTTAAATAATAGGCTATCGCATTTCTAATTTGGATTTCTGAAACTTGACAATCCCATATTACATCAGAAATGCTTTCCAAAAGTACAAAATTTATCTGATTTTTAAAGTTTTTCTTATCGTGTTTTAAAAGATTTAAAATGTCGCGTATGTCATTTTCTTCCAGCTGAATAGGTGTGTAGAATTTTAACAAAACACTTTTAATTTCGTCCATTTTTGCAGCAGCAAAACCTTGTGTTTGATAAGATAAATGAACAGCCATAATCATCCCAATTGCAATTGCTTCTCCGTGAAGCAGTCTTTGAGAATTTGATTTTGTCATGAAATAAGTTTCAATGGCGTGACCTAAAGTATGACCAAAGTTTAAACTTTTTCGCAATCCATCTTCAAATGGATCTTGGGCAACAACATTTTTTTTAATTTCGGCAGATGTATAAATAATCTCTGGATCTATATGATTCCCATCAAAATCCATCAACTTTTTCCATAGATTTTCATCGGCAATCAAACCGTATTTAAAAACTTCGGCCATCCCTGAGATTAATTCTCGAGCAGATAAAGTTTGTAAATAAGTCGGATCAATCAATACCATTTCTGGTGGAGCAATAATCCCAATTTGATTTTTTAAATCATTAAAATCAATTCCCGTTTTACCACCGATTGCAGCATCAACCATACCTAATAATGTTGTGGGAATATTGATAAATTTCATTCCTCTTTTAAAAGTAAGGGCAACAAATCCTCCCATATCGGTTAAAACACCTCCACCAAGATTAATCAATAAGGATTTCCTATCGGCTCCTAAATCAGTTAGATTTTGCCAAATTTTTTGGACTGTTTCAATATTTTTAAAAGATTCTCCAGCTGGAATTTCAATAGTTTGAATGTCATATTGAAGATGATTTTTTAAAATTGGTAAACAATGCTTATGTGTGTTTTCATCCACCAATACAAAAACAGTAGATGGTTTGGTTTGTAACAAATAACTTTGAAGTTGATTGTAACTTTCTAAGTCGTAAAAAATAGTTTCAATAGGTAGCGTCATAATATAATGAAAAAATTTAACGCAAATTACGATAAATATCATAAAACTTTTACCTCAAGTATGATTAATTTTGTCAAATATTTAAAAAAATAACGAATATAGAGTAAACGTTAATAAAATCAATAATTTATGTACGAAATATTTCAAAATACAGAAGTTGCATTTGCAGTTAAAACAGATGCCGAAGTCGAACGCGCTTATTATTTGTTTAGAATAATTCAAAGCCAACCCATGGTTAAAATTGGGTCCAAACTCACTCAATTTGCGTTAGCTGCTCATTTACCAGTAGAAGGATTGATCCGAACAACTGTTTTCAACCATTTTTGTGGTGGAGTAACAGAGGAAGATTGTATGCCAGTCATCGATAAATTGTATGCTAAGAATGTTCATTCCATTCTAGATTATTCAGCAGAAGGTAAAGAAGAAGAAGAAGCCTTTGAAAAAGCCGCAAAAATCACGATTAACATCATCAATTTTGCCAAAGAAAAATCCAGCATGCCATTTGCCGTTTTCAAACCTACCGGATTTGGAAGATTAGAACTTTACGAAAAAGTGACAGAAGGACATGTATTAACAGAAGATGAACAAGCTGAATGGGATAGAGTTATCGAAAGATACAATCGCGTTGCTAAAGCTGCTTTTGATAATGATGTGCCTTTATTGATTGATGCTGAAGATTTTAGCATGCAAAAAGCAGCCGATGATTTGATTGAAAGTATGATGGTATTATACAATAAAGAAAAAGCAATTGTATGGGGAACTTTGCAATTATATCGTTATGATCGAATGGATTATTTGAAAGGTTTACATCAAAGAGCAATCGAACAAGGATTCTATATCGGTATGAAACTTGTACGTGGTGCTTATATGGAAATAGAACGTGAAAGAGCTGCCAAGATGGGATATCCAGATCCAATTTGTGCTACCAAAGCCGACACAGATGCCAACTACAATGCTGTTTTAAAATATATGTTTGAAAACATCGACCGTATGTCAGTATATAATGGCACCCATAATGAGGAGAGTTCTTTCTTGTTTAAAGAAATGATAGACAATGCCGGAATGGCTAAAAACGACAAAAGAGCTTGGTTTGGTCAATTATATGGCATGAGTGATAATATTACGTTTAATTTGGGAGCTTTGGGTTATAACGTAACTAAATATTTACCATTTGGTCCGGTAAGAGATGTTATGCCCTACTTAATCAGAAGAGCGGATGAAAACACCTCGGTCGGAGATCAAACCAACCGAGAGTTAGAACTTTTAAGAAAAGAAAGAATAAGAAGAAAACTTTAATTTTTCTTTTTTCCGCCTCTCATAAATAAGATTAAAGCAATTATTAAAGCCAAAAATGCAACAAGCATAACAATTGCTTGAATTATACCATTGGTATAATCAACGAGTGAAATAAAGTTTGAAATCATAATTCGATTAGTTTAGTTCATTTGTGCGAAGTTATCAATATTTTAGCAATAAAATATGACAAATATCACTCTAGACATTTTTTCATTGTGAATTATAAATATTAGACCTTATATGAACCAATGTTTTAACTTACTTAAAGCATTGGTTTTTATTTGAGTATGAATTGAAAATGATTACAATTCGTTAAAAAAAGTGATAACATTTCCTCGTTATACGGCAAAAAAAAAGACAGTTATTATAAAATATACTGTCTTTTTTTAATTTGTTTAAACCACTATTTAAATTCGCTAGTGAAATGCAACCTTACAGTTGGATATTTTTGTTGGCTCATTTGGATGGAAAATGCTGAATCGGCTAAAAAGACCAATTGTCCTTGTTTATCTCGAGCCAAATAACGTTGCTTGATTCTTACAAATTCTTTATACTCTTCATTATTTGGGTTTTCAGGATCTACCCAGCAAGCCTTGTGCACATTGATATTTTCATAAGTACATTTGGCCCCATATTCGTGTTCCAAACGATATTGGATAACTTCATATTGCAAAGCACCAACAGTACCAATAATTTTTCTACCATTGGATTCCATGGTAAATAATTGCGCAACCCCTTCATCCATTAATTGATCCACACCTTTAGCCATTTGTTTGGATTTCATCGGATCTGCGTTGTTGATATACCTAAAATGTTCGGGTGAAAAGCTAGGTATTCCTTTGAAATTCAAGAACTCACCTTCGGTTAAAGTATCTCCGATTTTAAAATTTCCGGTATCAGGCAAACCAACGATATCTCCGGGATACGATTTTTCAATAATTTCTTTCTTTTCTGCAAAAAAAGTATTGGGACTTGAAAATTTAAAACGTTTGTCCAATCTCACGTGTAAATATGGTACATTACGGGTAAAAACACCGGAAACAATTTTCACAAAAGCCAATCGATTGCGATGATTGGGATCCATATTGGCATGAATTTTAAATACAAAACCGGTCACTTTATCTTCATCCGGCTTAACCAATCGTTCATCACTCATTTTTGCCAAAGGTGCCGGAGCAATTTCAATAAAGCAATCCAACAGTTCTTTCACTCCAAAATTATTCAAAGCTGATCCAAAAAAAACCGGTTGTAATTTTCCTTGCAAATATGCTTCTCTGTCAAATGTTGGATAGATTTCGGTCACTAACTCCATTTCTTCTCTCAATGTTTGAGCCGACTTCTCTCCTATTTTCTTTTCCAATTCGGGACTTTGAATATCATTAAATTCGATTCCCTTGGATATCTTTTGCTTGTTTTCTCCCGAATACAAATTGAGTTTTTGCTCCCAAATATTGTAAATTCCTTTAAACTCATAACCCATTCCAATTGGGAAACTCAGTGGTACAACCCGCAAACCTAGTTTTTGTTCTACTTCGTCAAGGAGATCAAATGCATCTTTTCCTTCTCTATCCAATTTATTGATAAATACAATAATAGGAATTTGACGCATTCTACACACTTGAACCAGTTTTTCAGTCTGTTCCTCTACCCCTTTTGCTACGTCAATAACTACAATTACACTATCTACAGCTGTAAGTGTACGAAAAGTATCTTCTGCAAAATCCTTGTGACCAGGAGTATCTAGTATATTGATTTTTTTTCCATGATATTCAAATGCCAAAACAGAAGTAGCTACCGAGATACCTCTTTGACGTTCAATTTCCATAAAATCGGATGTGGCTCCTTTTTTAATTTTGTTGCTTTTTACAGCACCAGCTTCCTGAATGGCTCCACCAAACAACAATAATTTTTCGGTCAAAGTTGTTTTCCCCGCATCAGGATGTGATACAATACCAAAAGTTCTACGACGGGCTATTTCTTTAGTTAACGGCATGTGAATGAGTTAAGGTTGAGTGTTTGCTAAATTTGAAATCTATCAAATCCAGTTTTTTCACTTTTAAAAGTTTGCAAAAATACACTTTTCTATTCGAATTAAAAGTATGGTAGGATTTTTGTAGTTTTGCGTTGTTTAAAAGTTTAAAATATATTTTTCAAGTAGCCTATACATTCAACATCTCACACAAATGAACGAAGAATTTGTAATCCTAGTCAACGAACAAGACGAACCAATAGGTTTGATGGAAAAAATGGAAGCACATCAGAAAGCAGTTTTGCATCGTGCATTTTCAGTTTTTGTTTTTAATGAACAAAATGAACTCATGTTACAGCAAAGAGCGGCCGACAAATACCATTCTCCCTTGTTATGGACCAACACTTGTTGCAGTCATCAGCGTGATGGAGAAACCAATATACAAGCCGGTTTAAGACGTTTGGAAGAAGAAATGGGCTTCACTTGCAATTTGGAAGAAGTTTTTTCGTTTATTTATAAAGCACCATTTGATAATGGCTTGACCGAACATGAGTTGGACCATGTAATGATTGGATATTACAATCAAGCACCAAAAATCAATACTATTGAAGTAGCATCTTTTAAATGGATGCCATTGGAAGCTGTTAAAAATGATTTGTTGGTTCATCCTGAATTATACACAGAATGGTTTAAAATTATTTTCAAAGAGTTCTATTCACATATAGACAAAGTGAATTTAAAAAATTAGTTTTATGATACCTAAAATCAAATCTTATTTATTTCTGCTGATTTTTTTTGGAAGTTTGTTTACTTCAATTTATGCCCAAGACAGTATCAACTTATTGGATACAAATGGCAAATTTCACGGAAAATATCGCAAACTATACGACAATGGTAATCTGAGATATGAAGGTCAATTTGATCATGGCAAAGAAATCGGGATATTTAAGTTTTATGCCATCACAGGAGAAAAAAATCCCATAGTCATCAAAGAGTTTTCGCCAAAAACTGACAGTGTAAATGTGAAATTTTATGCATTATCCGGCAAATTGGAAAGTGAAGGTAAAATGTTAAACAAATCCCGTGAAGGTTTATGGAAATATTACTTTCCAGATGGTAAAACTTTGATGTCAACCGAAAATTACAAAAAGGATTTACTAGATGGAGAAACTCGTATATATTACAAAAACGGAAAATTGACTGAAGTTTCACAATATAAAAATGGAAAACTCGAAGGCAATCGCAAACGTTATGATGAAGATGGAAAAATAGTGGAAGACCTCCATTTTGCTAATGGTACCATGCACGGACCTGCTATTATTTATGATGAGAATGGAGCACTTTATGCAAAAGGGCAATATGAAAATGGTCTTAAAACCGGAGAATGGGAATTTATGATAGATGGTAACTGGATCAAAACTTCCAATCCTGAGAATTTCATCAATAATAAGTAAAAGAAAAACTATTAACCTGAGTTCGATTAAAATTAATTTTATTGTTCCGTTTAATTTTGAAAAGATTTCTCTCCCCAATTAAATTGGGGCTCGAAATGACCGATAATCTGTTATTTGGGTGGGTGATTTTTTCGGCTTTGCCGAAAAAATCACCCCATTTCAATAAATAGGATAGATCATTTCGAACGCAGTGAGAAATCTTTTTTTATGAATCGAACTCAGGTTATTAAATTGATCGTATAAAATCAAAAATTGATTTAACACGAATTGAAACATCGATTCAGTTATAAGGGGTTAACCAATTAAAATTAAAAAAAAATTCGCCAAGCAATTATATATGCTCAGCGAATTTATAGTGTTTAGTTATAAAAAACTACTTAATTTTAATCTCAAAAGGTAAACGAGCTTGAACTCCTTCCATTTTTTGATAACTTTTTATGGTTTTATACATTTTGTAATTTTCCAAACCAATTTCTTCTATCATTTTATTCTCTTGTGCTTTCATAAATGGATTGGCTGAAAATGCATCCTTGATATCTTTTTCATATCTAGGATAAACAGTGAGTTTGTATTTTTCCAATTTCACCAATTTGGCTGTATAAGCAATCGCATCATTCAATCCGCCTAATTCGTCAACCAAACCAATTTCTTTGGCTTCTTTTCCAGTCCAAACACGACCTTGACCGATAGAATCAACTGCTGCAGTTGTCATATTTCTACCAATTGCTACATGTCCGATGAACGTTTGATAAATCTCATCAATACTTCCTTTTATATAATCATGAAATTCGGTTGACAATGGTTCAAATGCACTGTAATTGGCGCCTTTATTCGTAGCAACTTGTTCTGCATTAATTCCCATATTTCCTGCCAATCCACTCATATTGGGAATGGCTCCAAATACACCTATTGAACCGGTAATGGTAGTAGGTTCGGCAAAAATTCTATTGGAATTACAAGCAATGTAATAACCACCCGATGCTGCAACGTCTCCCATAGAAACCACAATTGGTTTGACTTTTTTGGTAATTTCGATTTCTCTCCAAATCAAATCCGAAGCCAAAGCACTTCCTCCGGGAGAATTGATTCGCAACACAATGGCCTTAACGCTTTTATCTTCTCTCAATTTTTTCAAGGCTTCCATCATGGATTCTTGTCCAATGTAAGATTCATCACCTTTACCATAACTTATTTCTCCTTGAGCATAAAGTACTGCAATTTTATCTTTGGCAGTAGAAATTATTTGGCCTTTACCAGATTCTATATAATCTGCTAAAGATATTCTTTCCAAATCTTTATCAACGGCCACGCCACTTAATTTCTTCAATTTAAGTTCATATTCATCGGCATAAAGGGCTTTATCGACCATTTTGTTTTGCACTGCTAATGTTATACTGGATGTTCCTAGTTTATCGGCAATCTCATTGAGTTCTGCTACAGATTTCTTGCGACTTAAGGCAATATCATCAAGAATCTCACCCCAAATGGAATTTAGGAAGGATAGTGTTTGCTCTCTATTGGCATCACTCATTTTATCTGATATAAAACCTTCCATGGCACTTTTATATTTTCCGTGACGAATCACTTCCATTTTAACACCATATTTTTCTTGAAATCCCTTGAAATACAATTTTTCAGTTGATAAACCTGAAAATTCAACCATTCCTACCGGATTAACAAAAATTGAATCGGCTACACTACTCAAATAATAACTTTTTTGAGTATAAATGTCGGAATATGCTGTCACAAATTTCCCACTAGTTTTAAAGTCAAGTAATTTGTTTCTAATGGCTTGCATTTGAGAAATGCCGGCTTCAGTATTTAATAATTCAATACTGATACCTTTGATTTTATCATCAGTTTTTGCATTTTCTATGGCGTTTAAAATTTGAGCCAATTCAAATTTTCCATCATTTGTTCCAAGCAATTCATCAAATGGATTGTCACTTTTGGGGACATAATCTTCTATTACTCCATCCAAATTAAGGGTTAAAACCGATTGATTTTTTACTTCAATTTTGTCATCATCGCCTACTAATGCAGCGATTCCAATAAATAAAAACAGAATAAGGAACAAAGCAATAATAGTTCCTAAAATAGCTGCTAATAAATTTCCTAAAAATCTCATATATTGATTGTTTAATTTAACTCTGATATATGTCGCAGCTCTTTGAAAATGTTACATATATGTTAAGAATCGGCTATTCAAAATTTAAGATTTTTTCAAAAAATAGTTACTTCTTTAGACCCCAATTTATCCAATTTCTCAGAAATCAAACAAAAAAAGAATGTTTCAACAATAGAATTATATATCTTTGACCCTGAAATTTGTTTAAAAAGTTTCCTTATTCATTGAAAACTTTCTTTCGATCAAGTATAGCATTCTTACTCGTTTTGATATATGTGTTGCCTTCATTAGTGCAACTTCATCATCATCACGAAGAAGTTTTTCTATGTAACGCTGTGGACGAATACCATTTTCACACCCAACATGACTCCTGTGAAATTTGTAGTTTTCATGAAACATTATTTGAATTTGAACTACCGGTTTTTGACGTTGAAACGCTTGTTTACTTTTATCAAAATCTGGTATACAGTTTATCACTTTCCTTTACAATACAACCTCAGTATTCCTTTTCATTACGAGCTCCACCTGTTGAAATTATTTAACTTTTATCAACACGTAAGTAACATTTAAAATCGTAATAATATGTATAAATTCATACTCGTTTTGGGTTTGTTGTTCCATTTACCAATGGTTCAAGCCCAAAATACAATATCAGGAAGCATCCAAAACAGTCAAAACCAACCACTAGAAGGAGCTTCAATTTTTATTTCAGAAACGCATCAAGGTACAGTCTCAGATGCAAATGGGTTGTTTCAACTCAATCATTTACCTAACGGAAAAATAACCATTCAATGTTCATTTGTAGGATATGCCAATTATATTGAAACCGTTCAACTTTCCGGTCAACCCATACAACTTCAGATCATTCTTATGGAATCAGCAATTGAATCTGAAGAAATTGTCATTTCAGCCGGATATAACACTACCCAGCATGATAATGCTGTAAAAATTGAAGTATTTAAGGTTCATCCCATGGAAGTAAAAATTACTCCCAATTTTACAGAAATGCTAACAAAAATTCCAGGAGTAGATATGATTTCAAAAGGCAGTGGTGTTTCCAAGCCTGTCATTAGAGGTTTGTCTATGAATGATATATTGGTTCTCAACAATGGTGTTCGTTTTGAAAATTATCAATATTCTAGCCATCATCCACTTGGAATTGACGAATTTGGGATTGAAAATGTAGAAATCATCAAAGGTCCTGCATCTTTACTTTACGGTTCAGATGCTATCGGTGGCGTTATCAATTTTATCAAAGAAAAACCAGCTCCTGTCAATTCATTTAAGGGAGATTACAATACACAATTCTTTTCAAATTCTTTAGGATTCAACAACAATATTGGTTTGAAAGGAGCAAGTGAAAAGTTTTTTGGGAGCATTCGATTGGGTCAAAAATCCAATGCTGATTATCTTCAAGGTGGAGGCATATTTGTCCCCAATTCACGCTTCAATGAAAAATCTTTCAAATCAAATGTAGGTTTGACCAATACTTTAGGCACCTTCAAACTTTTTTATGATTTCAATCAACAACGATTAGGTTTGGTTGAGGACGAAGCAATCGAAAGTATTGAAAAAAGAGGCAGAAAAGTTGAAATCATGTATCAAGGATTTAATAATCACTTGATCTCATCTCAAAATAAATTGCATTTGGGTAGCTATAAACTAGATGTTAATGGCGCTTTTCAAAATACGGAATTAGCTCATTTTGACGAAGCAGGTGGTTATGAGCTTCAAATGCAATTACAAACTTTGACTTATGAGACTAAATTCTATTTTCCTTCTTTAAAAAAATCGGAATACATCGTTGGTTTTCAAGGTTTCAATCAACAGAATATCAATATAAACGATCGGGAAACCATACTCCTACCCGATGCAGTTACTCAAAATTATTCCATTTTTGGGATGATGCAATTTCAACCCGTTGAAAAATTACGAATTCAAACCGGTTTGCGATTTGACACTAAGTCAATAGAAACCGAAGCAGTGACCGATGAAATAACATCTGAAATCATCAGAAATGCTTTAGACGTTTCATATCAAAGTTTGAGTGGTTCACTCGGATTAACATTTCATGTAAATGATGATGCCTTAATCAGAGGGAATATAGCTTCTGCTTATAGAACTCCCAACTTAGCGGAACTCACCTCCGATGGACCTCATGAATTGAGATATGAAATTGGCAATTCAGAATTGGATCCAGAAAAATCTTGGGAAACTGATTTGAGTTTTCATTACCACAAGAACGATTTCACCTTTGATGTAGCTGCCTATCTCAATACTATCAAAAACTATATTTTCATTGCTCCAACCGGTTTAAATACTGATGATGGTTTACCCATTTTTCAATATCAACAAGCCGATTCAAAACTATATGGAGGCGAAATAGGTATTCACTACCATCCTGAAAATCTCAAATTTTTACATTTTGAAACTACCTTTGCAAGTGTTGTTGGCAAGCAAAATGATGGTGCTTTTTTACCTTTTATACCAGCCCAAAAATTGAATTTTGAGGTAAGAGCCGAAAAAGAAAAGTTAGCTTTTTTAAACAATACTTTTGTGGCATTTTCAGTACAAAACGCATTCAAACAAGAAAATACAGCAGATGATGAAACGCTAACTGATGCCTATTCTTTATTTGATGCAAGTATGGGAGGTTCAATCCCTTGGCAAAAACAAGATATAAACATACAATTAAGTGTGACCAATATTTTTGATCAGAAGTATATCGATCATTTATCAACTTTAAAAGAAGTAGGATTGTTTAATCCCGGCAGAAGTTTTAATATTTCACTAAGGATTCCTTTCTGATTTAAAATCTGATTTTCAGCTTTCAAAAACCGGAATTTACCTGATGGTATATTTCGGTTTTTTTAATTAATAAAAATGGCAATAAAAGTGAAAACCAACGGAATCAAAATAATTCTCTAAAAAACTTTACATTTGTCCAATGAATTTTTCTTCAAAATTATTGGAAAAAGCGGTTGATGAAATGTCGCAACTACCCGGAATTGGCAAGCGTACTGCTTTGCGATTGGTTTTGCATTTATTAAATAGACCCAAATCTCAAACAGAACAACTGACTGAATCCTTGATTCAATTGGTCAATCAAATCAATTTTTGTACCTCATGTCACAACATCTCCGATCATGAAATTTGTGAAATTTGTGCCAATCCAAGAAGAGACAGCGAAACTATTTGTGTAGTAGAAGACATTAGAGATGTCATGGCTATAGAGAATACAGCACAATTTAAAGGACTTTATCATGTTTTGGGTGGAAAGATTTCCCCTATGGAAGGAATTGGCCCACAACACTTAAAAATAGATAGTTTGGTAGATAAAGTAAAAAGTGGACAGATAAAAGAATTGATTTTTGCATTGAGTTCGACCATAGAAGGTGACACGACCAACTTTTATATTTTTAAGAAAATTCAAGCTTACGATATTAGAATCACCACTATTGCTCGAGGAATATCAGTAGGAGATGAATTGGAATATGCAGATGAAGTAACTTTAGGGCGAAGTATTTTACACAGAATTCCATTTGAGAATTCATTGAGAAGATAAAAAAAGATTTATTCTCTAATTTTTTATTTTTTTAACTGTTTTAAAAAAGGAAGCAAAGTCCCGTAGGGACGAAATATCTGTAGTGAAATCAAACATGTAAATAAACACGCCGACCGTTGCAGCGAAGCTGCAACGGTCGGCGATAATCATATCTATTATCGTACTCTACAGATATTTCGTCCCTATGGGACGGTTCCATATAGCGTATATATAGAATACTTTATTAATATTATTGAAAACATTTCCTTAAGGAAACAATAATCAAAGTAGTATTAATATATATTGGCAAACCCAATTTAAACCTCCTTAAGAAGGGTTTTGTTCATTATGTTGACTTTCCATAAAATCATCCATGATGGCATCGCTAATTCCCATATTGGAGAAACCTCCATCGTGAAACAGGTTTTGCAAAGTTACTTTACGGGTCAAATCTGAGAATAAGGTAATAGAATAATTGGCACAATCTAAAGCTGTGGCATTACCCAGTGGAGACATTTTTTCGGCGAAAGCAAAGAATCCGCCAAATCCTTTTACACCGCTACCAGCAGTAGTAACCGTAGGCGATTGAGAAATGGTATTGACTCTTACCTTTTTATCTCTACCAAAGAAATATCCAAAACTACGAGCAATAGATTCTAAATATGCTTTGTTATCGGCCATATCGTTGTAATCGGGGAATACTCTTTGCGCAGCCATATAGGTCAGGGCAATGATACTACCCCATTCATTCATGGCGTCTTTTTTATACAAAACACTCATGAGTTTATGAAAAGACAAAGCAGAAACATCCCAACCTTTGTGAGTATAGTCATAATCTTCTTCGGTATAATGTAGCCCTTTTCGAACATTGACCGACATTCCAATGGAATGTAAGACAAAATCCAATTTGCCTCCTAAATTTTTCATAGCCTCATCAACCAATTCCTCCAAATCTTCAACGTTCGTAGCATCACATGGAATCACTTTGGCACCGGTCTTTTCTGCCAATTCATTAATCGTTCCCATTCTCATGGCAACAGGTGCATTGGTTAAAACGATACTTGCTCCTTCTTCAACAGCTCTTTCTGCTGTAATCCAAGCAATTGATTTTGAGTCTAACGCTCCAAATATGATTCCTCTTTTTCCTTTTAGTAAATTGTACATTTTTAAAAAAGTTAATTGGTTAAGTTGGTTGTTCAAACCTTTTCTCACAAAAGAAGTAAAAGATTTAAACCGCAAAAATAGATTATTTTTTGAATTGTAAAAGTTCTGCAGCGTGATTGATTGCTGTTTCAGACAATTGTTTACCTCCTAGCATTTCTGCAATTTCCTTCAAACGCTCACTATCAGTTAGTTTTTTGATTTGGGTTTGGGTTTTATTCAAAGTACTTTCTTTATAAACTTTTAGTTGAATTTCACCATTGGAAGCAATCTGCGGCAAATGTGTTATGCAAATCACCTGCATATCTTGAGCCATACACTTCATGATTTCACCCATTTTCAAAGCAACTTCACCTGATATACCTGAGTCAATTTCGTCAAATATAATAGTAGGTAAATTGGCTTTTTTGGCCATAACCGATTTTACAGCCAACATGATACGTGACATTTCACCACCTGAAGCTACTTGTTTAAGCAATCCTAATGCATTTCCTTTATTAGCACTAAACAACCATTGTAAAGCATCCATTCCGTAGGTATTGTATTTATCAATAGCATCCAATTGTACTTTGAAATTTGCTTCCTGCATTCCCAAATTCCTCAAAATAGAAGTGACTTCAGATTCAAATTGGAGTAAAATGGCTTTACGTTTTTGATGTAAAAACACACCTTTTTCTACCAATTTAATCTGCAAATCTTGGTATTCTCGTTGCTTTTCTTTCAAAACTACATCCGATTCATCCACACGTTTTACCTTTTCAGCAAGGTTTTGATATACTTCTACCAACTCAACATCCGACTGAACATGGTGCTTTTGCATTAAATTGTAAAATATCTGAATTCGGGCATTGATATGTTGCAATTCATCGGGTGCATATTGTTCTTTCTCAACCCATTGGGCTAAATCTCGATTTAAATCGGCTAATTCAATGTAGGAACTTTGTACCCTATTGTACAATTCTTCGTAACTTTTAGAAAAGCTCTTAATTTTATCTAAATGATTTCGAACCAAATGTAAACGAGAAATAACTCCAAAATCTTCTTCTGAAAGTAATTTATAAGATTCCAACAAGCTTAATTGAATCAACTCCATATGGCTCAATCGTTCTTGTTCGGCTTCCAGGGATTCCAATTCACCAACTTTAATATCAGTTAATTGTAATTCTTGATACAAATGAAAATGGTATTCATATTGAATAGATTCCAGTCGGATTTGCTCTTTAAGGTCTTCATATTCACGAACCGATAGTTCGAATGCTTGCTTGATTTTTCTAAATTCAAAAACGTCTTTTTGTGTTGCAGCTATGGCATCTATGACATCATATTGAAAAGAGGAATCATTTAAAAGTAAGGTTTGATGTTGAGAATGAACATCTATGAGTCTAGATTGTAAATCGGAAAGCACTTCCAATCTAACAGGTGTATCATTGACAAATGCTCGGGATTTTCCACCGGGCAATAATTCTCTACGAATAACAGAAACAGCTTCATAATCCAAATCATTATCGTGGAAAAAAGATTCCAATTGGTACTTGGAAATTTCAAATTCGCCTTCAATTACACATTTCTTATCAGGATTCAACATAGCATTGGTATCGGCTCTATTACCTAGAATCAAGCCCAAACCACCTAATAAAATAGACTTACCTGCACCGGTTTCTCCGGTGATAGTAGTAAGACCACTAGTAAATGCAACATTTACGTCGTCAATCAACGCATAATTCTGTATACTTAATTTGGTCAGCAAATCAATGTTATTTTAAAAACACGAAAATACAAAAAACGTTGAGAATAAATTATTTTAGGAAGATTTATCAACGTTTATATTTTGGAATCCCTATTATTTAGGCTCATACACGACACAAGGAATTATCATTTCCTCTAATGAAATTCCACCGTGTTGGTAGGTATTTTTATAGTATTTGACGTAATGATTGAAATTATTGGGATAAGCAAAAAACAAATCCTCTTTTGCAAAAACAAAAGACGAATTCAGAGCACTTTGAGGTAAAAATATTTCTTTTGGATTATGTACCGCATACACATCTTTATCTTCATAACTCAAACTTCTACCTGTTTTGTATCTCAAATTGGAACTGATTTCCTTGGGACCGATGATACGAGTTGGGTTTTTGGTATTGATGGTACCATGGTCTGTTGTCAATATTAATTGCAAACCCATTGCTTGCGCCTTTTTAATCATTTCCAATAATGGGGAATTTTGGAACCAACTAGCAGTCAAAGATCTATAGGCTTTATCATCACTCACTAATTCTTTGATAACATCCATTTCAGTTTTGGCATGAGATAACATATCAACAAAATTGATAACCACTACAGTTAAATCATTATTTTTAATGGATTGAAAAGAGTCGGCTAATTTTTTCCCGGCTTCCAAATTGGTTATTTTGAAATATTCATGTTTGAGTGGAACTCTGAATTTTTTTATTTGTTCGGTCAGGAACTCATTTTCATACAAATTTTTACCACCTTCATCGGAATCACTTTTCCAATATTGTGGAAATTTTTGTTCCATTTCCAAAGGCAACATACCTGAAAACAATGCATTTCTAGCATATTGAGTAGCAGTAGGCAAAATACTAAAATAATCTATTTCGGCTTTTTTCTTATAAAATTGATTCACGATAGGTTCGATGGTACGAAACTGATCATAACGCAAATTGTCGACAACTACCCATAATGTAGGTTTTTGTTGGATTTGAGGTGCAATAACTTTCTTAAATAAGGTATGTGAAAAAATCAAATCATTATTTGTCAATAAATCTTTGTAATTTTTCTTTATAAACTTAAAAAACAAAGAGTTAGCTTCCATCTTTTGACTTTCCAAGATTTCAAGCATGGCAGGTTCGTTACTGTTTTCCAACAGCAATTCCCAGTGAATCAATTTTTTATACAAAGCAATCCATTCATCCAATGAATTGACCATTGCTAAATCCATGGCAATTTTTCTAAACTCTTGTTGGTAATTGGAAGTAGTTTGTTCAGAAACCAATCGAGAATGATCTAGGTTTTTTTTCAAACTCAATAAAATTTGATTTGGATTTAAGGGTTTGATTAGATAATCGGCAATTTGATTTCCAATGGCTTCTTCCATCAAATTTTCTTCTTCACTTTTGGTAATCATTATAACCGGTAAATTTGGTTTTTGTAGCTTTAGTTCGGCTAAAGTTTCTAAACCACTCAAGCCAGGCATATTTTCATCCAAAAAAACCACATCGTAGTTATGGGCTGCAATTTTATCCAAAGCATCTACTCCGTTGGTACAAGTATCAACGGTATAATCTTTTTTTTCTAAAAATAAAATATGGGGTTTTAGAATATCTATTTCATCATCTACCCAGAGGATTTGAATTTTACTCATGTTATGGATTGTTGGTTGGTTGGATTAATTAGGTTATTGAAATGATTGTAATGTTATATATTAATTTTTACAATTTTTTATGGCAACTATAAAACAAAACTTTATTTGTAAACGTAAAAATACCTTATTTATGTTACATGACCTTATTAAAAAAATGTTATAAAAGTAAAGTTTGGTATTTTTCAAGTCAAACTCCGTTAAAGTTGCTATTTTTGCATAAAATTTTTATAGAATTCATTCTGTGCAAACTACCACCAACAAATTGAAAATATTTAACGATCCGATTTACGGATTTATCACCATTCCCGACAGTCTGATTTTTGATGTGATTGAACATCCCATTTTTCAAAGATTGCGACGCATTCAGCAAATGGGTTTATCAAGCATGGTTTATCCCGGAGCACAACATACCCGATTCCATCATGCATTGGGTTGTTTGCATTTGATGCAAAAAGCGATTCAAACATTGAGAAGTAAAGGTATTGAAATCTCTACAAAGGAAGAACAGGCTTTGCATCTTGCAATCTTACTTCACGATATCGGACATGGTCCATTTTCACATGCTTTAGAACAATACATTATTGAGGATCAATCTCATGAAGATTTATCTTTGGCGTTAATGAATAAACTTAATCTTGAATTTGGAGGACAATTGGATGTAGCCATTCAAATATTTACCAACCAATATCCGAGAAAATTTTTATTTCAATTGATTTCGAGTCAATTGGACATGGATAGGCTGGATTATTTAAAAAGAGACAGTTTTTATACCGGTGTTGTAGAAGGTAGTATCAATTCGGATCGATTGATAGCCATGTTACACGTAAAAGATGATCAATTAGTTGTTGAGGAAAAAGGCATTTATTCCATCGAAAAGTTTCTGCTTTCCCGCCGCTTTATGTATTGGCAGGTTTATCTACACAAAACAGGTTTATTGGCAGAACAAATACTCATCAAAGCTTTACAAAGAGCTGCAGAATTAGCTTCATACGGTGAAAATATTCCGATGGGTAAGTCATTGCAATTTTTTATCGATAAATCCAATCTGAGGGAAACCGATTTAGAAGTGATTTTAAATCGTTTTATAGATTTGGATGATATTGATATCTTGAATGCGATTAAAGCTTGGCAATACCACGATGATTTTGTGTTATCTGAATTATCCAAATCCATCATTTTGAGAAAGTTACCACGCATTGAGCTCTCAGAACAAAAATTTACTGATGAATACCTCAAAGCTTTACAAACCGGCACTTTACAAGTATTTGGTGTAGATGAAAGCAATTTAGACTATTTTTTATTTCAAGGTAAAGTCAAGAATCGGACCTACAATGCTAAATACGGTCCGATCAATATTTTACTAAAAGATGGAAGTGTCAAAGAATGGTTAGCATTTGACGGACATTTTAATTCAGTGAGTTTTACAGAACCTGTTGTGAAATATTTTGTAAGTTATCCCAAGAGTTTGAAATTATAATGGCTTGAGCTTTCATTTAAGGAATTTCTATTATTAAACAGTATGAATAAAGCTTCAAATTGAGTTCGATTCTAATTTTTTTTAGATTCCTCCTCCCGATAGCTATCGGGACGGAATGACAAATTATCAAACTTTATACAGGGGAGAATTTTGCGGAAAAGCCGTAAAATTCTCCCTAAACAAAACAAGAAGTAAGTCATTTCGACAGAATGGAGGAATCTTTCGTGATTAATCGAACTCAGTTGTTAACCATACAAAGAAACTATTAAACCGTATTAAGAAACTATTAAACCTTTTTATATTTTTTTGGGGGGATTACTATTTTGATGATCTCATTATAAAAAAAAGCAAAATACCCATGGGTAGAAATGAAATTAGGATTCCTGTTTTGATATAAAAATAGATCATAAATGCAAATAGCACTGTAGCATATATTTTAATTCGGGCATGCGTAAAAACTTTCTTTTTGCTGGGTTTTATTATTTCAACATTTTTCAGTTCAGATATTAGATCCAACTCATCTAAAATTCTTTTCTTCAAAACAATGTCATCTGTGTATTTGGAAAGATATTGATCTATGGTTTTATAAGTTTCGCCCCTTAATCTCATTTTTTGAGCATAAGACAACAAATCTTCAAAAGACTTCGTGTTTTTCATTCTGAATTCATTTAAAATGGAGAATCATCATCATCATCTTCCAAAAAATTTGGATCATCTTCATTTATTTCATCCTCTTCATCCATTTTAGGATCATATGGAGTTAAAAAAGCATTAAAAGCACCTGGAAGAAAATTTAAAATATCACTTGCCAAAAAAGTTTCAGGAGAATTGATTGTAGTGAAAACATCGGCTGATAATCCATGCAGAAAAACGCCCATAATAGATGCTTGTAAGGGCGAATAATGTTGTGCCAATAAACCTGTAATCATACCGGTTAATACATCACCGGTACCGGCTTTGGCAAGAGCCGAACTTCCGGTCGAGTTAAAGTAGAAAACGCCATTTTGAACAATAGTTGTGTGGGCACCTTTAATTACCATCACAAAGGGATATTGAATCGAAAAAGCTCTTAAAAGTTCCAATTTTTCATAATCATTTTGCCATTTACCAATCAATCTTTCCAACTCTTTCGGATGTGGAGTTAGAATGCAATTATCGGAAAGGAAATCTAAAACTTCTTTATTCTTTGATATGATATTTAACGCATCAGCATCAATAACGATTGGTAATTTATTGGTTTTCAAAAACTCACAAACTGCTTCTGAAGTTAAATCTGAAGTCCCGATTCCAATTCCCAAACCTATAACACTGGCATTTGATTTAAAATTGATGTATTCTATTTCATTTTCAGCGTCTACTTCTACCATTACTTCTGAAATAGATGTCTGAAGGATATGATAACCACATTTGGGAATATAAGCTGTTACCAAACCACTACCAATTTTTAATGCAGCCTTCGCAGCCAATACCACGCTTCCCATTTTTCCAAAACTACCTCCAATAATTAATACGTGGCCATACGAACCTTTGTGAGTAAATTTGTAACGTTTTTTATAAAAACTAAAAACATCATCACGTGTAATAAAATGATAAGGTGTATCCAAACTTTTTATAAAATTCTGATCAAGTCCAATGTCTAAGAGTTCAAAATGTGAGACAAATTCGCCATTATCAGGTAAAAGAAATGCCAATTTGGGCATTTGAAATGTCAATGTAATTGTTGATTTAACAACTGAATCTCTATCTACAACCGGTTTATCAGCAAACAAACCCGAAGGTATATCGAGAGAAATAATTGTAGCTTTAGATTGATTGAGATGCTTGATGAGTTTCTTCGTAAACCCAGCAGGTGCTTTATTGATTCCTGTTCCAAAAATCGCATCAATAATAAAATCTGTTTCTTTAATTTCCGGAAAATCATCCTCAGAATGGATACTAATGGGATGTATTTGAAATTCTTCTGCACGATTGTAATTGGTTATAAAATCATCTGACATTTTATCTGAAAAATGAACAATATAAACTTGTGCATCATAAAATTCCAAATTAAGCATTCTACCTAAAGCCAAACCATCTCCTCCATTATTGCCCATTCCGCAAAAAATATGGATGGTATTTAATTCATCAATGTGATCTTGATCTTCTATCCATTGCAAACATTTACCTGCTGCTTTTTCCATCAAATCAACCGAATTGATATTGAGATTAATAATCGTGTTTAAATCGGCTAATTTGATTTGTTGCGTATTGAGTATCTTCATAACTTCATAATTAACATTTTTCTTGAATCAAAAACCAAACAATTTCTTTGTTATTGCAAAGCTTTGGTAATAAACACATGTAATGGTTGAGCTACTTTATAATAGTCTAAAACAATTGACATCAAATCAGAATGTATGATTGTCTCAGGATCTAAATTGGCTTGTAAATACCACTGTTTGTTGCAAATTAAAGGCTGATTTTCAGCAGCTTCTTTCAATTCTTTGGGAATTCTAACTTGTTTATCGCCTTGAATGGCACCAAACTTTTGGACAAAATCGGGTTGTGAAATGATTTTTGAAAATGCATCAATATTTTGAGCAATATGGGTTCTTACTTTAACAATTTGAGTTGGATCGGGCATATAGATACCACCATATAAAGACAAGTGTTCAGGATTAAATTCCATATAAAAACCGGGATTACTGATGTCTTTTCTTCCTAGAGGAGAAAGCAATGCCGACATATGTAATTTGTAAGGTGTTTTATCCTTTGAAAACCTAATATCTCTGTTGATTCTAAAAATGGCATCTTTGGCTTCAGGTACTATATCCAATTTGAGCTTTTGAATTTCAAAAATTAAATCTTGTACAAAAATTGAAAAAGGTTTTTTGACATATAACTCATAGGTTTTCCGATTTTCATCAAACCAAATTTTATGATTGTTAGCAGCCAACTCTTTAAAAAAATCAAGAAATTGAATTGAGAAATAGTTCATATGTAAAGTGGTTAATGAATTATAAGAAAGTACTAAATTACAAAATATTCACATAAAAAAACGTCCTGATAAAAAATCAGGACGTTTTTAAAATAAATAACTTTGGTTAGTTAAGGATTCACATAGATCCAATTATTAATAGGTCCGTGAACACCATCGTTTAGTTCTAATGTAAAGAAGTAAGTTGAAGCTTCAGGATCTGAAGAAATAACACCGTCAACAGTACCATCCCAAATGATTGCAGCACCAGAATTACCACTTACAAAGCTTGTATTTCCGCTATTTTTTTCAGCTACAATATTGCCCCAACGGTTGAATATTGTAAATTTAAAATCAGGATATACCCCTCTTAAGAATTCAATTGTAAATAAATCATTTTTACCATCTCCATTTGGTGAGAAACCATTAGGAATAGAAGGCGTACAATTCTGAACAATCAAGGCAAAAGAAGTAGTAATATAACAACCGGTTGAATTGTTTTCAATTCTTACATATAAAGTTCTAGGAGTAGAATTAAATTCTGAAAGATTGGATACTACGATTGCATTGGATTCTTGTTGCGCATCAACAAGTGAATTATAGTAAGAAACAGTCATTCCGGTTTGTGCTCCTAAAATAAGCCCTTGCTGAGTTTGAATATCAAAAATTCCATTATTTGCACCTTCATTACATGAAGTTAAACTACCAATAGGACTGGCAACAACAGGTAATGCATCAACTACCAAGTTCAATGGAAATACATCATAACAAGCCGTAGTAGGATCTTCAAAACGAACATAAATCACAGCAGTTGATGAAAGGTAAGCCATATTGGAAATGGTATTGCTATTTCCAGCTACTGCATCTGCTTGAACAGTATAGAATCTGGTGTAATAATTATCATTAGCCAATACAACAGCTTCTAAATCAAATACTGCTTGATTATTACCATTATTACATTCATGAAGATCTTCTATATTATTATTATTTGGAAGCGGATTAACAGTTATACAAACATCATAGGAATATGTACAACCTATATCATCTGTTGCATTATAAGTATAACATTTTTGACCAGCTGTAGTTGGTAAAACTGTAATTTGATTTCCAACAGTAGAAATGATACTAGCATTTGGAGTCCATGATTGTGATACAATTACAGGTGTAAAATTGAGGTTTGATGTAGTTAAACTAGGATCAAAGTTGATTTCCCAACTGAAAATATATCCATTATCTAAACCTAAGTTATCAGTTACTTGTATCGTCCAATCTCCATTCAAAGGAGACCCTAAAAGTCCGGTAAATGATTCAAATGAGCTATAGTTACCTGCAGGAATATAAGAGTCAGTATAAGTTCCAGGTCCGTCACCACTAGGGAAAACACCACCTGTAACTGATCCTTCAACTAATGTAGGAAGTGAATCATCTGGTAAGAAACAATAGAGACTACCCACACCAGGATTGACCACAGTACTATTACCATCAATAGTTGCAGTAGCCCAAGGAATACCTAAATTGGCAGAACTACCACCTTGAGAATAATCTTTAAGAATAACTACTTGTCCATTTGGACTGGTAATTTGAATATCCAAATCTCCCAAATAAGAGTGTTCCATATTTAAACAGACTCCTAATATCTGATTGACATTGGTAATGGTTTGATTCGAACTGAAACAGTTAACAGTAATTGAAGTTTCATAAGATACACCACTTCCATCAGGTAAGAAAGTAACTCCACTAACTGGAGGAGTACAATCAACTTCAACAGGAACAGCTACAACCATTCCAGTTAAAACTGTTTGATCTTCCAAACATATTTCTGTTTCAGCAGCTGCTGTTCCAGTAAAATCAGGAGTAGAGTATACGTGAATTACTTGAACTTCTGACAATGTAGAACAAACTTGAGTAGCATTGTTATCAGTAACAGTTAGTATTGCATTATATCCACCTGCAGTTGTATAAACGTGTGTAGCAGTCATACCTGTTCCAGTTGTTCCGTCACCAAAATTCCATAGGTATGTAGCATCTTCACCACTTACAGAAAAAGTAGCATTTGCAGTAAATGTCACTTCGGTTCCTTGACATATTTTCAAGAATGCTGAAGTAGGATTGGGTGTTGGAGATACTGTAAAAGCAGCTGTAATATCTTGACATGGAATGATACAAGAAACAGCAGCTTCCCAACCTGAAGCATTAATTATTGAATCTGATGTAAATTTCACAGTCAAACATCCTGTTGTGCTATCATCAGAAGCGGTAACCATTCCAGGTGATTGTGTACCGGTATAAGTACCTATTACTGCACCTGAAGTATCTGCTCCATCATAAATAGTAAGGAAATCCCATGCACTTTCAACATTGAAAGCAGAGAAATTAAGTCTTACTCTTTGATCAGGCGTTGTTGGACAGAAAGTAATTACTCTATTTTCACTATTTTGATATGCTCCCCATTCTCCACCTGTATCAAAAAATGTAGCATCACAAGTAGAAAAAGTACCATTTTGCATCAAAATAATTTCTTCGTATTCCGGCACATAACAAGAAATGTTGGCTGCCCAACCACTGTTTATTGTAGAAGTGTTTGATATAAATCTCAAAGTCAAACAACCAGAAGTATTGGCAAATGAAGCCCCAATATCAGGAACAGTAGTTCCAGTTAAAGAAACAATTAAAGGAGCACTTGTACTATCACCGTCATAAAACGCAAGTGTATCACCAGATGATAAATTAAATGCTGTAAAATCTAAAAATATACTTTGACCAGGGGTTCCAGAACAGAAAGTAATGGTACTATTCTCATTGTCATTGTAATAACCCATTATATTTCCAGAATCATAGAAAGTTCCACCACATGTATTGAAGGTTCCATTTTGCATGGTATATACATCAGTTGGAGCTATCGGAGGTGTAACACATGAAATATTTGCTGCCCAACCTATTCGAGTGCCAGAAGTATCAGAAGTAAATCTAAGTGTTAAACTTCCTGAAGTATTAGCCGCAGAAGCTACTAAAGTAGGCAAAGTGGTATAAGTACCTGATAAAATTGTAATTAATGGTGCAGCAGTTGTAGGGCCATCGTATACATATAATCTATCATAGCTTGATTCAAGATCCAATGTAGTAAATGCCAATTGAACAGATTGTCCCGCGGTTGCAGGATTAATGGTATAAGTTAAATTGGCACTATTCGAATAATTGCCCCAAGCTCCACCATTATCATAGAAAGTACCTTCACATGTAGTGGCACTTCCATTTTGCATAAAGAAATTATTCTGAACGGTAGGTTCATAACATGAAATATCTGCAGCCCAACCAGCGCTAACGGTAGAAGAATTTGAAGTAAACCTCAAAGTCATACAACCAGTAGTATTGGCAGTTGAAGTTCCAATTTCTGGAAGAACACCAGTTCCTGATAGCGTAGCCAACAAAGGAGCACTCACAGAATTACCATCATAAATGTATAAATTATCTCCTGAAGAGATATTCATCATACTGAAATCGAGAAAAATCCCCATTCCGGCTGTTTCAGGGCATAAAGTCAATGTTTTATTTTCGTTATTTGCATACAAACCGTAAGGTCCACCGGCATCATATAAAGTAGCACCACACGTAGTAATATTGCCATTTTGCATCAATAAATCATTGTTTGGTTGTGGTACTATACAAGAAATTGCAGCAGCCCAGCCAACTCTTGCAATACTAGAGTCAGAAGTAAATTTTACTGTAATACAACCCGTTGTATTGGTCAAACTTGCAGCAATCACAGGTATAACAGTATTACCGGTCATCGTAGCAATAAGTGGAGCAGCAGTACTATTTCCGTCATAAAACGAAATAAAGTCCCATCCACTCTCCACATCTAAAACAGAAAAATTCAAACTAATTCCCATGCCAGCTGTTTCAGGGCAAAAAGTCATGGTAATATTCTCATTGTTTAAATAATTGGCACTTGCTCCTCCAGTATCATAAAAATTACCGGAACAGGTTGTTATTGTACCGTTTTGCATATTATAATCTTGAGCAAACACATAAGTAGAAAAAAAGAAAAGAAAAATAAAAAGTAATTGTAATTTTTTCATCTGTCTATAATTATTTGTTATTTGGCTAAAATAATGATGATATAATCTGAATTACCAATTCTATAGGAAATAGAAGGTGAATTAGGAAAGAAATTCATATCATATTTGAAAGGATTGAATGTGCTAGGATTAAAATCCTTATCATAAGTTAATTCTGAATTATAATCAATATTTAATAGTAAATCATTGGTACTAGGTAAAGAACCTATTTTACCTTCTGGAATTTGAACAACAGCCATTCTATGAGCTAATAATTCTGTATAATCCTCATATTTAACAGTTTGTTTCATTTCTAGCGCTTTTTCAAGATAAACTTGTCCTAATAATTGATCTAAATCATTTACATTTAATTTCGTGCCTGATTTAAAGTAAACAGAATAATCAGAATCTTGAGAATAAACTGCAAAACTGAAAAGTGAAATGAAAAGAATAATTGTTTTTTTCATGTGTATATAATTATTTGAATAATAATGGTTATTTGAATTTTAACAATAAATAGAGAATCAATTTAATTATTTTATTAAAATAAGAATCAGTTAAAAAAAACATCAAATTTAAACTACAAAAAAAAACCAATCAACTCTTAATTATTAAAAAATCGATTAGGAAGAACAGATTCTTTGTACACTTTAAATTTTGAAATTCATTTATAAATAAATTAATATCAAATGTTTAAAACAAATTTAAGGTTTTAAAACACGATTAATTTTTTTTAAATTTTCCAAAACCAAATGTATAAAAAAAAAGTTAATATTCAAGTAATAGAAAAAAACTTTACATGAATAATAAAAATTAATTAAAATTTTACTTTCATTTTTAAATTTCAAGTGATAACATGATTTCAATTTTTAGGAAAAATTCTATCCCAATTTTATTAGATTTAAAAGAAACTAGCCTTTAAATCCAATAAAAATCGGGATGACACACATGGAAATAACCAAAAATGTTCCGAAAACTTTCAGAATCCATCTTCACTCAAACTTTCATGCTAGTCTGTATGCATTAAAAACTTTAAAACTGGGCAGATTAAATCATTTATAATTATAAACAAATTAATAATCTCACTCAAATAATTTCTATCAAAAATATATATTTTATTACTTAGGAAAAGTTCCATTTTTTCATTTAATTTGTGTCATAATTAACATTACTTCAATACGTATTAAATCAAGTCATTTGATTAACTACTAACACAATTATTTTTCATGAATATAGGTATCGTATGTTACCCTACCTTTGGTGGTAGTGGAGTTGTAGCAACTGAATTAGGCATTGCATTGGCTAATAGAGGTCATAAGGTTCACTTTATCACATACAACCAACCTGCAAGATTATCATTAATCAATGAAGATATTTTTTTTCATCAAGTTTTTGTAGAAGAATATCCTTTATTTGACTACCAACCTTACGAATTGGCTTTATCGTCCAAAATGCTCGAAGTAGTTACTGAACAAAAATTGGAAATTCTCCATGTTCACTATGCAATTCCTCACGCTTATGCTGCTTTTATGGCACAACAAATGTTGAAAGAAAAGGGTATTGATATAAAAATTGTAACCACGCTTCACGGTACTGATATTACTTTGGTAGGTAGCCATCCTTCTTACAAACCTGCGGTAGAATTCAGCATCAATCAATCCAATGCAGTTACAGCTGTTTCTGAAAGTTTGAAAAAGGAAACGCTCGAGCTATTCAATATCAAACAAAATATTTTTGCTATCCCCAACTTCATTGATTTCAATAAGTATCCCGATCGTAAAGATCCTATTTGTGAAGACTTACTTTTGAGTAATCATGGTGAAAAAGTAATCTCTCATATCAGTAATTTTCGTCCTGTAAAACGAATTTCTGATCTCATTCAAGTTTTTTACAGAATTCAACTTAAAGTAAATTCCAAATTACTACTAATAGGTGAAGGACCAGAACGGGAGCATGCAGAGTATTTAACCAAACAATTGGGTATTTTTCACAAAGTTCATTTTTTGGGCAATTGTCAAGAAGTTAATAAAGTATTGTGTTATTCTGATTTATTTTTACTTCCCTCAGAAAAAGAGAGTTTTGGATTGGCTGCATTGGAAGCAATGGCTGCCAAGACACCGGTAATTTCTACAAATGTCGGTGGATTACCCGAAGTCAATATAGATGGGGAAACGGGTTATACACTTCCCTTGGGTGCTGTAGATGAAATGGCAGCTAAAGCTATAGATCTACTCAATAATGAAGTCTTATTAGCTCAATTTAAAGAAAACGCCAAGAGACAAGCCAATCAATTTAGTATTGAGAAAATTGTACCTTTGTATGAAGAAGTTTATAGAAACGTTTTGAATGAATAAACTTCCATTTATAGTCTCAATAATTTCAATATTTTCAAATCTTAAAAATGTATAAAATTATTTTAGCCAGCACATCTGCAGTACATGGCAAACCTTATCTTTCATACTTATTTGAAGAAATTAAAACACTTTTCAACGGTGTTGATGAAGTACTTTTCATTCCTTATGCAAGACCAGGAGGACTAACTTATCAAGCTTATACTGAAAAAGTTAAATCAGCTTTCTCATCCATAAATATTGCCATTAAAGGCATACACGAGTATGAAAATCCTAGAGATGCGATTTTGAATGCGAAAGGGTTTTTTACAGGTGGAGGCAACACATTTCTATTGCTTAAAACACTTTATGAAAACCAATTATTGGATGTTTTGGCAACCGAAGTAAAAAGTGGCAAACCATATTTGGGCACGAGTGCAGGTAGCAATATCGGAGGAAAGAATATCATGAATACCAATGATATGCCTATTGTTTATCCTCCTAGTTTTCAAGCTATGGGTTTAATTCCATTTAATATAAATCCACATTATTTAGATCCTAGTCCAGATTCTACGCATATGGGTGAAACCCGTGAAACCCGAATTAAAGAATATCTGGAATTCAATACCATACCAGTTATTGGTTTGAGAGAAGGAAGCTGGATTGAAGTGAATGGAGATCAAATTATGCTCAAAGGTGAATTGATGGCAAAATGGTTTGAACCCAATAAAAGTCCAATAGAAATTCCTTCAAATAGCATTTTAGGAATAGGTGATTTGGTACATGAATTTAGCTAAATAAAAACTTTTAAAATTTGAAATTTTCATTAATAATTCCGGTATACAACAGACCTGATGAGATTAAAGAATTGCTAGAAAGTCTGATGATTCAATCCTTCCAACAGGGCTTTGAAATACTAATTATTGAAGATGGATCTGAGCATAATTCAGAATCTATTGTTATTAATTTTCAAAAAATTGCATCCAATCGGGGTATTGAATTGAGATATTTTCTAAAACAAAATACGGGTGCAGGAATGAGTCGTAATTATGGCATGCAAAAAGCAACCGGTGATTATTTCATAATCCTTGACAGTGATATCATTGTCCCTGAAAAATATTTGGAAATCGTAGATCTATCACTTTCCAAAAACTACACCGATACTTTTGGTGGACCCGATGCCGCTCATGAAAGTTTTTCACCTACACAAAAGGCTATTAATTATGCCATGACGTCATTTTTAACTACGGGAGGACTTAGAGGAGGCAAAAAACCACAAACCAATTTTCAACCACGTAGTTTTAATATGGGTATTTCAAGATTGGCTTTTGAAAAAACAAATGGTTATTCCAATCGCAAAATAGGTGAAGACATCGAACTCAGTTTTAGACTAAAGGAAATGGAATTCAATTCTCAATTGATTCCGGATGCATATGTTTATCACAAAAGACGAAGTACCTTTCGTCAATTTCTCAAACAAACAAATAATTTTGGCAAAGAAAGACCTCTTTTAAACAAACAATTTCCTCATACAAAAAAAATAACTTATTGGTTTCCTACTGTATTTATATTTGGATTTTGGTCTTCATTCATCCTTCTTTTTTGGAATTGTTATATTCCATTTATATTAATGTGTGTATATCTTTTGTCGATATTTATTCATGCAACAATTCAAAACAGAAGTATTAAAATAGGTGTTTTATCGGTTTGGGCTACACTTATTCAATTTACTGGTTATGGACTTGGTTTTTTAAAATCAAGTCTTAAAAACTTGATTACTTAAGCAAATCCTGACATTTAATTAAACCAGATTTTAAAAAACTCAATACAAATAACCAATAATCGGCTGTATTCAATACATTTAAAGAATTCATGACATACTATGTCAATAAACCAAAAGCCATTTTTTTCAACTTAATTAAACAAAAAAAAGGCTCACTTTGTGAGCCTTAACTAACCAAAAATAGTGAAACACTGTTAGCGGGAAAGTTCCCAAGGGGGAACAGTGAACACTAAAACTTTTTATAAAAAAATTATAAAACAAAGGTACGTGTAACTAAATAAATTAATCTTAACATTTGTTAAGAAAAATCAAGCTAAGTTATTTATTTTGAAGTCAGTAAACCTTTCCTTATTCTACTGAGCTGAATTGGTGTAATTCCCAAATGAGAAGCTATATGAAATTGAGAAATATGATTATCAATTCGGGGAATTCGTTTACGAAGTGCTAGATAACGTTCAGTGGCACTCATTGTAGCCAATTGAATATTTCCTATCTCAAGTTTGATGAAATTTTCTTCCAATACTTTCGAATAAATCAATGCAATCTCGGGATATTTTTTACCTAATTCTATAAAATCATAAAAGTTGGTTTCTATCGTTTCACATGCTGTCAAACATTCCAATGCCAATGTAGCTTTCTTCTTTTGAATCAAAGCCGACAATGAAGCCATAAACTCATTATTAGTATAAATTGCTCTATTGTAGGAAGTTCCTTTGCTCGACCATGCATAACCTCTGGCAAATCCACTTTTAATAAAGTAAACCTGTGTTGGCAATTCGTCAATTTTACAAAGAATTGTTCCGGCAGCATAGGTTTTAACATGCAAAATACTCTGAAGTGCTTTCATCGCCTCAGAAGACAAACTGGTAAAGGAATCGATACGCTTTAATAAAATTTCCAATATTCTGTTTTTATTATGTGCTAAAAATATAAAAAAAAACTAAGTATAATGTTTTTTTAAAAAAAATGATAAAAATCTCTAGTAGTAAAAATTATATATCTCATGATAAATGAAAGTGTATCATGATAAATATCAATAAATTTTAATATAAAATTGCTACTTTTGGTGACCAATATTTCAAATTTAAAAAACAATGAAAACCAGACTTCTCCTTCTCCTTACATTCGTTATTTTCACTACTTCATGTAAATTTTTCAAAAAAGAAAAAGGTGATCAAAAAATTGATGTAACATTCCTTCAACTCAATGATGTATACGAAATTGCTCCTATTTCAAACGGAAAAGAAGCCGGAATGGCTCGTGTTGAAACTGTTCACAAAGAATTATTAGCTGAAAATCCAAATACTTTTATGTTTTTGGCCGGTGACTTTCTTAGTCCATCTCTTTTGGGAACTATGGAATATGAAGGTGAAAAAGTGAAAGGCAAACAAATGGTTGAGGTGATGAATGCCATGAAATTTGATCTTGTTACTTTTGGGAATCATGAATTTGATTTAAAGGAAAAAGAATTGCAAAAAAGACTCAATGAATCTACTTTCAATTGGACTATTGCCAATGTAAAACATAAAATAGACAGCATAACCGGACCATTTTATACAGAAAAAAGTGGCGTGAAAATGTTCATTCCAGACACCTATATCCTCAATGCTAAAGATAGTGATGGAACTAGTATAAAAATTGGAATTTTCAGTGTTTGCTTACCCGTTAACAAACCCAATTTTGTAGAATATTCCGATGTTTATACCTCGGCTAAGGCAGCTTATGAAAAATTGAAACCCGAATGTGATTTTGTAGTTGCAATGACTCATTTATCAGTAGAAGAAGACACTGAATTAGCCAAACAAATCCCTGATTTACAACTCATCATGGGAGGTCACGAACACACAAATATGCTCGTTCCTGTTGGGAAAACCAATATTGCAAAAGCCGATGCCAATGCCAGAACAGTTTATATCCATAAATTATCCTATAATACAAAAACTAAGAAACTGGATATAAAATCCACAGTCAAACCTATTAATGATCAAATTAAATCGGATTCTGAAATTGATAAAATTGTTAACAAATGGCAATTTATTCTCAACGAGGAAGTTAAAAAAGTAGTTTCCAATCCTGATGATGTTATTTTTGTAGCTGAGGAACCTTTGGAAGCTCGAGAAACACCAATCAGAAGCGAACAAACCAACTTAGGCAAACTCATTGCCGAAGCCATGTGGAAAACCACCAAAGCCGATTTGGCTTTTTTCAATGGTGGTTCTGTGAGAATTGATGATCAATTACACGGTAATATTACACCTGTTGATATTTTCAGAACTTTACCTTATGGAGGTGCTATTTTTACAATCGAAGTAAAAGGTGATTTTCTTAAAAAAATTCTCGATTTTGGACAAAATAACAAAGGTAAAGGTGCCTATTTACAAAGAGCTAATGCCGATTGGGATGAAACTGCACAAACTTGGATGATTGGAGGCAAACCCTTGGATTCCAAAAAGGTTTACAAAGCAGCCATAACCGATTTCTTGTTGACCGGATACGATATTCCATTCTTGACACATGAAAATAAAGAAGTATTAAAAGTACGCGAACCCAATCCCGCTTCGGATGCTTTTGATATTCGTAAAAGTGTAATCGTTTATTTAAAATCATTAAGTAATTCAAAAACCAAGAAATAAAAGGGTATTTGTATATTTGCAAACTTATTTTAGAAAACTTCTTATTAATTCTTATTTCTTATTTCTAAGTTCTAAGTTCTAAAATATCCTGACTCGGTAGCTCAGTTGGTAGAGCTACAGACTCTTAATCTGTGGGTCCTGGGTTCGAGCCCCAGCCGGGTCACTATTTTTATAAATAGCCGTGTGGGGCGAGAAGTTTATCCTGAGCTTAGTTGAAGGAAGCCCCAGCCGGGTCAATTTTTTTATTTTTTGCTATTCTAAAAGATTTATTTAATTAGTTCATCTGTAATTCGATTTGCAAAAAATCTTCTGAATCACAATTCGCATTCCAAGTAATGGAAATTAAGTACATTTGTGTCTTAATTTTTTCAGATGTATCGTATTCAATATTTAATTCTTCTACTCTTGGTTTCCAATTGTGGAGATTCTAATAATCCAACTCCTACTCCACCTGATTCATTGATTATCAAAGCCTGTGATTTATCATCTCTACCTGAAATTGAGTCCAAAAATATCACCTTTTACAACGCTTCTCATCAAGTTGACAATATGCTCAACATATTGAAATCAAATGGGATGAATACCGTCAGAATAAGACTTTGGCATACACCAGTCAATGCACATTCCGGATTTGAAGAAGTCAAACAATTGGTTCAACGTGTCCATCAAAACGGACTTAAAGTATGGTTGACTGTTCACTATTCAGATACGTGGGCTGATCCGGGACATCAATCTACTCCTACCGCTTGGCAAACCTTATCTTTTCCTATTTTGAAAGACAGTGTTTTCCAATATACCAAAAAAATTGCCCTTCAAATGCAACCTGATTATATTCAGATAGGTAATGAAATCAATCCGGGAATGCTCTTTCCAAATGGAAATCTCAACACCAATGAAACCCAATTTAAAGAACTTCTAGCTAGTGGTATTAGTGCGGTTCGAACTTATGCTCCACAAGCCAAAATTATGTTGCACTATGCAGGTCATTCCGACGCATATTCTTTTTTCAATAAAATGTCTTCTTTGGATTATGACATTATCGGGCTTTCCTATTATCCTATCTGGCATGGCAAGGATTTGACTTTATTGCAAAACAACATCAATTCGCTCATCTCCACTTATAATAAAGATTTAGTCATAGCCGAAACAGCTTATCCATTTAGTTTGGATTGGAATGATTGGACCAATAATATTGTTGGTTTGGAAAGTCAGTTGATTTCAAGTTTTCCTGCCACGCCACAAGGTCAAAAAGATTATTTACTACAACTCAATGATTTGTTACTCAGTAATGATCGCTGTCTAGGATATGCTTATTGGGGAGCAGAATTAGTAGCTTATAACGGATCAACAGCCACCGACGGTTCACCTTGGGAAAATCAAGCTCTTTTTGATTTTAATAATCAGGTTGTAATAGCTGCTACAGTTTTAAGTGACTAATATTACAAAATTTCATTTTAATTATTCAATTATTCAATTATCTTTGCTCGCAATTATTAAGCAAGGGTTGAGCGTTTCTCAATACCATTATTCACTTTCAAATTTAGTAATTGCCACATGTCAACAACCAATTCCTCCAAATTTGTCGGTCTAGGACTTACCTACGATGACGTATTATTAGTTCCTGCATTTTCTCAGATTTTACCCAATCAAGTGGTTACCCAATCGCGGTTTACCCGAAATATCTGTTTGAATGTTCCCATCATCTCAGCTGCCATGGATACAGTTACCGAAGCCGATATGGCCATTGCCATAGCACGTGAAGGTGGTATAGGGGTTTTACACAAGAATTTGAGCATTACAGAACAAGCAGATGAAGTCAAAAAAGTGAAAAGGGCTGAATCGGGTATGATTATCGATCCTATTACCATTACAGCCGATAAAACGGTTGCTGATGCCAATCAATTGATGTATCAATATCATATAGGTGGTATTCCGGTGATAAATGAGCAAGGCAAATTGATAGGTATTGTAACCAACAGAGATTTGCGTTTTGAAAAAGACAATACCCGAAAAATTGTAGACATTATGACTGCTACCAACTTGGTAACTGTTCCCGAAGGTACTTCGCTTCCCGAAGCCGAAATCATTTTACAAGATCACAAAATTGAAAAATTACCCGTAGTCGATGCTCAAAACAAATTGGTTGGTTTGATAACATTTAGAGATATTATCAAAGTTCGTGAAAATCCAAATGCAAACAAAGATGAATTTGGAAGATTACGTGTAGCAGCAGCCATAGGAGTAAAAGGTGACACAATGGAACGTGCAGCTGCATTGGTAAAAGAAGGTGTTGATGCTTTGGTCATTGACACGGCTCACGGACACAGCATAGGTGTGGTTCAAACCTTGAAAAATATCAAAGAAAAATTTCCTAAAACCGATGTTGTAGTTGGAAACATTGCCACAGGAGCCGCCGCAAAATTTTTAGTTGAAGCCGGTGCTGATGCAGTAAAAGTAGGAATAGGTCCCGGCTCAATTTGCACTACTCGAATCGTAGCAGGTGTAGGTTATCCACAATTATCGGCCATTTTGGAAGTAGCCGAAGCTATTAAAGGTAGTGGTGTTCCTATTATTGCCGATGGAGGTATTCGTTATACAGGTGATATTCCCAAAGCAATTGCAGCTGGAGCCGATTGTGTGATGCTTGGTTCTTTATTAGCAGGCACCAAAGAATCTCCAGGAGAAACCATTATTTATGAAGGTCGAAAATTTAAATCCTATCGGGGTATGGGTTCGGTAGAAGCCATGCAAAAAGGCAGTAAAGACCGCTATTTTCAAGATAATGAAAATGAAGTGGGCAAACTTGTCCCTGAAGGAATTGTGGGAAGAGTACCCTACAAAGGGGAATTACACGAAACCATGCATCAATTTGTTGGCGGACTCAGAGCCGGAATGGGCTATTGTGGTGCCGAAAATATTGAGATTCTCAAAGGAGCCCAATTTGTTCAAATCACACCGGCAGGTATGCGTGAAAGTCATCCACATGATGTAACTATCACAAAAGAAGCCCCAAATTATTCCAGATAATCGTTTGTTTTTCGGTTCAATATTTTTATTTTTTTTTAATTTTAAACAAATAAAACCTGTTTTCAAACGTTGTAGTAATTAATTTCTTGAAAAAAAGATTTCTAAAACTAAAAATTACTATACATTACCTATACAAAATGCTTTATTTTAATTTTTTTAAAAATTTTCAAATACTTCACTTTTAATTAATCAATTCTAAATCAATTGATTAAATCCAAATATTATTTTAATAAATTGTATAGTTCTTATAAAGGTTGAAAAAGATTCTTTTTTGAATTGTTATCTATATTTACATAACTATTTTTTAATAATCATGTTTTACATTTTTTCATGTAACACGTGTTTATAATATTTATCATTTTTTGTATAAAGTGAATAAGTATCTTAATGATTTCAGACAATACTAATATTAATATTTTTTCTGAATTAATTTTTGAACACTATTTAATTTAATATTATCATTTATAAACAAATTTTCGCCAAAAACCATTTACTTATGAAACATATAACTATTGCGTTATTAATTCTGTTAGGTCTCAATTTGAGTTATGGCCAATCACAATCAGTTAAAGTCGAAAATGACTCAAACGGATCTACAATTTTGGTCAACAACCAACCTTTGATTATTAATGGAATGAATTGGGATTATTTTCCCATTGGAACTAATTATACTTACAGTCTTTGGAATCAATCGGAAACTGTAATTAAAAAAGCTTTAGATGATGAAATGTCACTTCTTCAAAATATGGGTGTCAATTCCATTCGTGTTTACTCAGGTATTCCAAAAAAATGGATAGAGTATATATATGATAATTATGGTATATATACCATGCTCAATCATTCTTTTGGGCGTTACGGTTTAACCATTGAAGGTGTTTCGGTGGCTGTTACCGACTATTCAAACCCAAAAACCAGAGATTTTCTTTTATCTGAGGTAAAAGAATTAAGTGAAACATACAAAAACACACGAGGTTTATTATTGATTTTGCTCGGTAATGAGAATAACTATGGTCTATTTTGGGCAGGAGCAGAAACCGAAGATTTCCCAGATGACGATGCAAAAAAAGAATACATTGGAGAAACAAGAGGACGTCCTATGTACAAATTAATGAATGAGGCAGCCAAATCCATGAAGTCTATTAATCCCAACAATCCAGTTGCAATTTGTAATGGTGATTTATTATTTTTAGATATAATTGCTGAAGAATGTAAAGATGTAGATATTTTGGGGGTTAATGTTTACCGTGGAAAATCTTTTGGTGATTTATTTGAAAGAGTTAAAAAAGAATACGGGAAACCAGTCTTATTGACAGAATTTGGTTCAGATGCCTTAAATGCCCGAACGCTTGAAGAAGATCAACAAGGTCAAGCGTTTTATTTAAAAGCCAATTGGAAAGAAATTTATGAAAATGCATATGGTATTGGAAAAAGTGGTAACTCAATAGGCGGTTACACATTTCAATTTAGTGATGGATGGTGGAAATATAGTCAAACTAAAGAGTTAGAGGTTCATAACACAAATGCATCTTGGTCTAATGGAGGTTACGAATTTGATTTTGAGGAAGGTGTTAACAATATGAATGAAGAATGGTTTGGTATTTGTGCCAAAGGATCAACCAATATTCAAGGAAACTATACACTTTATCCAAAAACGGCTTATTATGTCTTAAAAGAAGTGCATCAATTTAACCCATTTGATGGGCCTAAAAAACAATCAGATATTGATAACCATTTTAAAAGTGTACTTTTGGTCGATGCCTCTTTAAGAGCCAGAGGAGACAAAGCGGCACTTGCAGCAACAAAAACAGAAAAATTATCCATAAGTAAATTGCGAGCGGAGTTTTCAACCTTTAATACTGGGGGAGATTTAATTACAACTCCTGAAACTGCACCAGAAAATAACACTACTTTCCCAAATCAAAAAGGGTTTGACCACATGCAATCATTTTTTATTGGAGTACAAGGGCAACCGTCTTCTAATATGAGAGCCAATGTTGAATTTAACATATTAGGAAATGTGGCTCAAAATCCAATTGATCAAATTTTTTATGAAAATAGAGGTAGATCACAAGTAGTTTCAGGACCAGACGGTAATTTACAATTGGAAGATGTGAATAGAGTACAGGTTTATAATGCTAGTTATAACTGGGATCATAAATTATTTAATTTACACGGTTTCTATAGAACGGGACATTATCATTGGCAATATGAAGGCGATTTCTTTGGGTTTTATCGAGAAGCTAATTATGGGCCCAATATGGATATCTATAATGGGATGTCTCCTATGGGATTTGAAGTTGAAGGTAAAGATTTCTTAGATGGATTAAAATTTGCATTTGGTCCAGAACTATGGTGGGGAGCCAACCCTGCAGTCTTGTTAAAATACAGCAAAAAATTGGGTAATTATAATCTTACAGGTGTATTTCATGAAGATTTATCCCAACGAGATGGTTCAGAAAGCTCATTTGCTGTGCCTCAACCCAAAACCAGAAGAGGTACCATTCATATTGGTAGAAAATTTGGAAAGTTGGGGGTAGATTTAGGAGGCATATGGGCTGGTCAACCCTTGATTGGTAGAGTGTATCAAGTTCAAAGAGGTTCTGGAGATGATGCACAGGTGTTTGAAACCACTGTAAAAGAAAAAGACAACTGGGGAGGCAAATTGAAATTATCATATCAAGGAGGACGTTTCAATTGGTATGGACAAGCTGCAGCACAAGGAATAGTAGCGGAAGGTGGTTCTGATGAAACACAAACCTTTACGGGCTGGAAATTAAAAGATAGTGGAAGTGGAAATCAATATAATGTTTTGAGTGGATTAACTTATAGTTTTGGGAATTTTCAAATTGCACCCAATTTTTTATGGCAAAAACCAATAGAAGGACCTGTAACCACCGAAGCAGGTGGGCCATCTAGACCTAGAAATATTATAACAGACCCATTTGTAGTACGTTCCAACAGGGAGCAAATAGCAGGAGAATTATTGCTAACATGGGATCCTACACCTGGCACTTGGTTGTATGAATGGGACAATGACCGTTCTGAAGATGCTAAATTAGCTTTAAGTCTTGGTTTTGTATACCGTCATTTGCCAACCACGCAAGATGCAGCAATAGGTATCTTGGACGATGGTAGATCTTTATTTGCATTTTCTGGAGCTCCACCAGCTGCTGATTTATGGGAAATTAACTCAAGAATTGTCTCTAAAATTAATCCTGATTTAGGCTTCATTGCATCAATTTATGGTGGTACAGCTCAAGCCAACGGAGATAGTGATCGAATGATAACTAGAGCAGGTATTGATTTGAGAATGATTTATAAAAACATCAAACTTCAAAGTTTTGCCAAATTTAATGATTGGGGTCCTTTTGACTATCATAGGGATTTTAACTTAACGTTCCCAGTTCAATTTATGCTTGATCTCTCTACCGAAATTGGGAAACCCGATTGGTATATATTACCAGGAACTCGTATAGGTCTCAGAGGAAGTTACAGAACTCTTGATCAATATTCTCCTAGGTATAATCCTACTCAATCATTAACACCTTCCGGTAACTTTGAAATAAATCCAGATGCTATTGGTTTTCCAAATGGAAGAGAATGGGAAATCAGAACATACGTTCATATTAATTTAGGTAATTAAAAATATACAAGTATGAAAAATCTTAATTTTATTAAAAAAACACTATTTTTTGCTTTGATTGCCATGAATATTTTAGGCTGTCAAAACGAAGATGCCGATTTAACTGAAGCAAAATATTCAAACAATCCCAATGTGTTTCTAGATACGTTTGTTGGGATGAATGGTGACGATTTCATATTATTTTATGGAGGTTCCAATTTTGGATCATTTTCAGTAGATACTAATACAGGCTATGAAAGCCAAGCTTCTATTAGAATTGATGTACCCAATGCCAATGATCTAAATGGGAATTATGCCGGTGCCATTTTAAGAGTTATGGGCGAAGGTAGAGACTTAACCGAATATAATGCCTTAACGTTTTGGGTTAAAGCTTCTCAAGGAGTTACCATAGGTGAATTTGGTTTTGGTGAAGATTTTATTGATAACAAGTATATCACTACATTAACCAATGTAAGTGTAGGAACAGCATGGAAAAAAGTAATCATTCCAATTCCTGACCCTTCAAAATTGACTAAAGAAAGAGGGCTCTTTAGATACTCAGCTGGTACTCAAGGTACTGGTGGTAATGGTTACGTCTTTTGGATTGATGAAATTAAATTTGAAAAATTAGGAACTGTGGCTCATCCACAAGCAACTATTAACTACGGAAACAACACTACTCAAGATTTATTTGTTGGAGTAACTTCTCAAGTTTCAGGAATTCAAACAGTTTTTAACATGCCTAATGGGATTAATATGTCGGTTGTTGCATCTCCATATTATTTTAATTTTGTTTCTTCAAACCCAGCTGTTGCAACAGTAAGTGGTAGTGGTTTAGTTACAGCAGTAGGTCAAGGTTCAGCTACAATTACTGCAACTTTTAATGGCGTAAATGCTACAGGAAGTCTTAATATTAACTGTGTAGGAATATTTGTTCATGCACCTACTCCAACACACCTTCAACAAAATGTCATTTCAATATTTTCAAATGCTTACAACAATGTTCCAGTAAATTATTACAATGGATACTGGGCCCCTTGGCAAACGACTATTTCAAATGATTTTACAGTGTTGGGTGATGATATTTTGAAATACGAAATTTTTAATTTTGTTGGAATGGAGTTCAGTAGTCCGACTATCAATGCCACATTAATGACTCATTTTCACTTGGATTGTTTTATCCCAGGTACAATTGCACCCGGAAGACAATTGAGGGTTATTGTTGTTGATTTTGGTGCCGATGGCATTTATGGAGGAGGTGACGACACTAGACACTCAACTACCTTTACAGCCCCAACTTTAGTATCTCAAAATTGGATTTCAATTAACATACCGTTTGCAAGTATGCCTGGTTTACTCAGCAAAAGCCACTTAGCTCAAATCATTTTAGAAGGAGGCGATGGTAGTGTTATTTACGTTGATAACGTTTATTTCTATAAACTATAATTTTTTAAAACAATGAAAAACAGCATTTTATATATAATCTTTTCTATTATTGTTTTCTCAATAGTAGGATGCTCTATAGATCCCGAACAACAACTAGAATCCAAAGACTGGCAATTGGTTTGGTCAGATGAATTTAGTGATCCTGCTGGAACTTTACCAAATTCACAACGTTGGGTTTTTGACATTGGAACAGGATCTAATGGTTGGGGAAATAACGAACAACAGTATTATACCAACAGACCCGTAAACATAGCTACCGATGGTAATGGTAATTTAGTGATTACTGCTCGCAGAGAAAATTATCAAGGAGCCCAATTTACTTCAGCAAGAATCAAAACCCAAGGTGTGTTTGACCAAAAATATGGAAAATTTGAAGTCAGACTCAAAACTCCTTATGGGCAAGGATTATGGCCTGCATTTTGGCTATTGGGAAATAACATTAATGAAGTGGGTTGGCCTCAATGTGGTGAAATAGACATCATGGAACTTAGAGGACAACTGCCTTCTATTGTTAATGGGTCACTACATGGTCCTGACTATTCTGGCGCTAACGCACTTACTGAAATGTATGGACTTCAAAATGCTCGCTTTGATACGGAATTTTACACCTATGCTGTAGAATGGGACAAAGACAAAATTGACTTTTTTGTCAATGGATTTTTATACAATAGAATCACCAAAACTGAAGTCGATGCTGTTGGTGAATGGGTTTTTGACAATCCTTTTTACATGATTTTGAATGTTGCTGTTGGTGGAAATTATGTAGGTGCGCCAAATATAGATACGCCTCTCCCACAAAAAATGACCATAGATTTCGTAAGAGTTTATAAAGAAATTTAATAAATATTAAAGTATTAATTTATTTTTTCCATTTACAATGATGATGAGCCAAGAAGAAAAGATCGAAATAAACACAACATCAAACATTGAATTAGAAACGGTTGAAATTTTTCAAGAACGGTTTTTTAAATTGTCTCAGTATAGTTTGATGCGTCCGTTTTTTATGAGTATTGTCAGTGATTCTGATCACTGGATGTTTATATCGAGCAATGGAGGAATTACAGCCGGTAGAAAAAACCCTGAATATGCATTATTTCCATACTATACTGATGATAAAATTACAGAATTTGCTGATATCACAGGTAGTAAAACCATTTTTCAAATTCAATTTGATGACAAGTTAAATGTTTGGGAGCCCTTTTCCGACCGAAATCTAAGACAATTTTGTATTAAGAGATATCTGTATAAAGGTGTTTTTGGCAATAAAATCATTTTTGAAGAAATTAATCTTACATTAGGATTGACATTCAAATACCAATGGGCTTCTTCAAATGAATATGGGTTTGTAAAAACTTCTGAACTCATCAATCATTCTGGAAAAAATATTCAAATACATGTGCTAGATGGTATTCAAAACCTATTACCTGCCAATGTAAATAGCGATTTACAGAGAGCGAGCAGCAATTTGGTTGATGCCTACAAACGCAACGAATTGCATCAAGACTCTGGAGTAGGAATTTATGCTTTGAGTGCCATTATTGTGGACAAAGCCGAACCTAGTGAATCTCTTAAATCCAATGTGGTTTGGTCAAAAGGTCTTGAAAAACCCAATTATTTGGTGTCTTCTATCCAAGTATATAAATTTAGGGAAAACAAACCAATCGAAACAGAAACTGATATCAAAGGTGAAAAAGGGGCTTATTTTGTAAATAGCGTCGTAAACCTTGATGATTCTCAATCTAAACAATGGTATATTATTGCCAATGTTAATCAAAGCCAAAGTCAAATTATCAAATTGATTCAAAATAGTCAACAAGATCCAAATATCATTCAAAAGGTATTAGATAATATTGATGAAGGCACAGAGAATCTCAAGAAATTAAACGCCTCTGCTGATGGTTTGATGTTTTCTGCAGATCAGTTTGATGATTACAGACATTTTTCCAACGTGCTTTTCAACATCATGAGAGGTGGAATTTTTGATAACGATTACAATATTGATAAATCAGATTTTATCACCTATTTACGCAAATCCAATCAAGTCATTTTCAATAAGCATTCAGAAGATTTTGATAAATTACCTGATACTTTTTCTTATCTTAATCTACACAAACTCTTAGACCCATTTGAAAACCCAATTCTAACGAGGTTAAGTATTGAATATTTACCATTGAAATTTAGTAGAAGACACGGAGATCCAAGTCGTCCTTGGAATATATTTTCTATAAATACAAGAAATGAAGATGGCTCCAAAGTTTTAGATTATCAAGGTAACTGGAGAGATATCTTCCAAAACTGGGAAGCATTGGCATATGCTTATCCTATGTTTATAGAAGGCATGATATATAAATTTCTAAATTCCTCCACTTTTGATGGCTATAATCCTTATAGAATCGCAAAAATAGGGTTTGATTGGGAAATTATCGAACCTGATGATCCTTGGTCATATATTGGATATTGGGGTGACCATCAAATTATTTATTTGAGTAAATTTTTAGAATTTTTCAAAAATTTCTTGCCAGGAAAGTTAAACCATTTGATGAGTCAAGAAATTTTTGTTTATGCTGCTGTACCTTACAAAATAAAAAATTATCAAGACATCCTGAAAAACCCAAAGGATACCATTGTATTTGACCATAAATGGGATGCTAAAATAAGAGAGCAACGAAATCTAATTGGAGCAGATGGCGCCTTGTTGAGAAATACAGAAAATAAAATACATAGTGTCAGTTTTATTGAAAAAATATTAGCTACTGTATTATCCAAAATGTCCAACTTTATTCCGGAAGGAGGCATTTGGATGAATACCCAAAGACCCGAATGGAACGATGCAAATAATGCATTGGTTGGAAATGGGGTTTCAGTGGTAACGCTTTTATATTTGCGACGCTTTTTAAAAGTATTTGAAAATATTTTAAATCAATCGGAACTCAATCAAGTTTATTTATCTAGTGAATTAGTTGCGTTCTATCATGAAATCAGAGAACAATTACTAGAAAAACAGTCGTTTCTCAATACTAATTTTTCTGATGAACAAAGGAAAGAAATTGTTGACGTATTGGGTAAAGCGGGTTCAGATTATAGAAATCTTATTTATCAAACTGGTTTTTTAGGTGAAAAAATGACTGTTTCTCTGATTGGACTCAAAAAGTTTGTCAATATCTCGTTAGAATTTATCGAGCACACAATCAAAGCCAATCAAAGAAAAGATGCGATGTATCATGCATATAATCTATTGTCTGTTCATCCCAACAGTATTTCCATTGATTATCTAAACGAAATGTTGGAAGGTCAAGTTGCAGTACTCAGTTCGGGTTTCTTAACGGGAAAAGAGTCTCTCCAATTGCTCGACGCATTGAAAAAAAGCCGTTTGTTTAGAGCTGATCAATACAGCTATATTTTGTATCCCAATGTTGATTTACCTAAGTTTTTAGAGAAAAATATAATTCCAGAAAATGAAATTTTAAAATCAAAACTAGTATTGAAGCTTTTGTCTGACAACAATACACAAATTGTCGAAAGAGATGTAATTGGACAATATCATTTTAATGCTAATTTCAAAAATAAAGCCGATTTATTAGAAACACTCAACACATTAGACAAAAGTTATATACCCTTAATAAAAGAAGACACTACTTTGATTTTGGATATTTTTGAAAAAGTATTTAATCACAAAGCTTTTACGGGTCGTTCGGGAACCTTTTTTGCCTTCGAAGGTTTGGGTTCTATTTATTGGCATATGGTTTCAAAATTACATTTGGCTGTTCAAGAAACATGCTTAGCTGCTATCAATAATCAAGAAGACACATCAATTATCAGCAAACTAATGGACCATTATTTTGCAATTCAGGCGGGTATTGGAGTTCACAAATCCCCAGAATTATATGGCGCTTTCCCAACTGATCCTTATTCTCATACTCCTATGCATAAAGGTGCGCAACAGCCAGGGATGACAGGTCAAGTAAAAGAAGATATTCTAGTAAAATGGGGAGAATTGGGTGTATATGCCGAGAATGGGCAACTTTGTTTTAATCCTCAAATACTTCAAATGGATGCATTTGACGCAAAACCAAAAAAGGTTGAATTTTATCCATTAAACGGCGACAAAGAGGTTATTTTATTACAAGAGAAAAGTTTGATGTTTTCGTTTTGCCAAACCCCAATCATATATGAAATTTCTAATGTAGATACTATAGAAATCGTATGGAAAGCCAAAGATTTACAAAGTATTAATGGATTTACATTAGATATAAAGACCTCTCAAACTTTGTTTAACCGAACGGGTGAAATCAAATGCATTAAAGTAAAAATGAAACCAAATAGATTTAAACAAGTTTGAAAAAGCGATAAAGAATCCCGATACCACGTAGTATATGTGGAATCGAGAGTTATATTTCATGTGACAGATAAAAAACAAATAATTATAAACAGATGAAATGATCATAAGATAAGCATCATATCAACCAAAATGTTTGTCGAGGTTATTCCATCTGACCTATAAAAAACAAATAATTATAAACAGATGAAAAAACATCATATAATTATCATTCTAATCTTTTTATTAAGCTTAATGTCTTGTAATATTACTAATAAATCAATCAACATAAATGCAAGCCAAATATTAGGAAATCCTGATTATCAAGCTATTAGTTATGGGGGTTTTCGACATAATACTAGAGATATTGTACCTACAAAAACTCAAGTAACAGAGGATATGAAAATTTTATCCGCCATGGGTATAAAAATCATCAGAACTTATAATGTCCATATAGAAGAAATAAAAGTTATTCTTGAGGTTATAAAAGAAATGAAATCGCAAGATCCTAATTTTGAAATGTATGTGATGCTTGGTGCTTGGATAGATTGTAAAAATGCTTGGACAGATAAAGCGCCAATCCACGATGAAGAAAGCCTACGTAACGAGAAAGAAATTGAAGAAGCAGTAAGATTAACCAATCAATACCCTGATATCATCAAGATTATTGCGGTCGGTAATGAAGCCATGGTAAAATGGGCAACTAATTATTATGTTCATCCCAAAATCATTTTAAAATGGGTAAATCACCTCCAAGATTTAAAAAAGCAAAACAAATTACCAAAAGATTTATGGATAACAAGTTCTGATAATTTTGCTTCATGGGGTGGTGGTTCTGAGGAATATCATGTCGAAGATTTGAACCAATTAATCAAAGCAGTCGATTATATTTCTGTACATACCTATCCGATGCATGATACGCATTATAATCCTGTATTTTGGGGTTTAGCTCCTGAAGAAGTTGAACTTTCTAAACAAGAACAGGTTGAAAACATCATGCTAAGGTCTTTGGAATATGCCAAAAATCAGGTAGAAAATGTAAAAAAATACATGAATGGTTTAGGAGTGGATAAACCCATTCACATAGGAGAAACTGGATGGGCAACTCAATCCAAAGAATTTTACGGTAATAATGGAGCTAAAGCAATAGATGAATACAAATCAGCTCGTTTTTATCATTTGATGAGAGATTGGACAAATCAAAATAACATCAGTTGTTTTTACTTTGAAGCCTTTGATGAAAATTGGAAAGATGCCAACAACCCACAAGGATCCGAAAATCATTTTGGACTCATCAATCTGAAAAGTGAAGCCAAATATGTGCTTTGGGAAATGGTAGATCAAGGTATTTTTAAGGGTTTAAAAAGAGATGGCAAACCTATTTCAAAAACCTATAATGGAGATGTTAAAAAATTATTAGATGAGGTTCAAATACCGGAAGTAAAAAAAGAATTACAGTTACAAACGAATTAAAGTTTCACAAAAAATAAAAATATTTTTTCAAAAGTTTGGGATTTAATAAACAAAAACAAATGATTAAAAATCTTCAAATATCAGTTTTACTTCTAATCCTCATGATAACTTCATGTAAAGATAAGGCATCTATGAATATAGAAATTTATGAAACATCAAAAGCAGGTAATCAATTTGCATTAATAAGTCCGTTAGAAATTGATTCAAATCAAAAATTTATAAGTCTAAAAATAGATCCCAATCAAACTTTTCAAGTCATTACAGGCATTGGAGGTTCATTTACAGAAAGTACAGCTTATTTACTCAATCAATTGAGTGCAGACAAAAGAGAAGAGATCATCAAGGCCTATTTTGGAGATAATGGTGCCAAATATTCATTAACGAGAACACATATTGCATCTTGTGATTTCTCTTTGTCCAATTATACTTATGCCAAAGTTGAAAACGATTTAAAATTAGAACATTTTACCATAGAAGATGATTTAGACGACCTTATTCCCTTAATCAAAGATGCTCAAAAAATATCTTCAGAAGGATTTAATATCATTGCTTCACCTTGGACTGCACCACCTTGGATGAAGGACAACAAACATTGGGTAGGAGGAAAATTACTCAAAGAGCATTATCCAACTTTTTCATTGTATTTTCAAAAATATTTAGAAGCTTATCAAAAACAAGGGATCGATATATGGGGAATTACTCCTATCAATGAACCACATGGGAATGGAAACAATTGGGAGAGTACGCATTTTTCACCTGTAGAAATGACTGATTTGGTTCAAAATTATTTAGGACCTCATTTGGAAAAAAACGGTTTTAAAGCTGTTAAAATCTTAGGTTATGATCAAAACAGAGCAGGACTAAAGGAATGGGTAGATGTGATGTTTAATTCAGAAGAAAGTTCAAAATACTATGCTGGCACAGCCATTCATTGGTACGAAAGCACTTATGAGTATTTTCCAAAAGAATTGCAATATGCTCATCAAAAAGCACCAAGCAAACATTTGATTCAAACAGAAGGTTGTGTTGATGCAGAAGTTCCGCATTGGAAAGATGATACTTGGTATTGGAGCAAAGAAGGTACAGATTGGGGCTGGGATTGGGCAAGTGAAAATGACAAATATTTACACCCAAAATACGTACCTGTTCACAGATATGCGCGTGACATCATCGGTTGTCTTAACAATTGGGTTGATGGTTGGGTAGATTGGAATATGGTGCTCGATAAACAAGGTGGACCTAATTGGTTCAAAAATTGGTGCATTGCTCCTGTTATTGTCGATCCACAGCACAATGAAGTCTACTATACCCCACTCTACTACACTATGATGCATTTTAGCAAATTCATCAGACCAAATTCGATTAAAATTGGATGTGAGATTAACCACAAAGAAATCATGGCTACTGCTGTAAAAAATCCAGACGGTACTGTTGTAGTCGTATTATTTAATCCTACAGAAAAATTAGAAACAATTAATATAAATTTTGAATCAAACGGGTTTTATACGCAATTAAACCCAAATAGTATTCAATCCATAGTCATAAAACCTTAATAATATGAGCACAAAAACTTCACAAGTTCCAATGGGACAAAAATTAGCTTTTGGTTTTGGAATGTTAGCCAATCAAATGTTTCCAGCAATTTTAGGCATTTTTATGGTTGTTCTAGTCCAAAATCTTGGATTCCCCGGATGGATGTGGAGTACTATCTATTTTTTTCCACGAATTTTTGACGCATTTACTGACCCTATTATGGGTTTTATCTCAGATAATACCAAATCAAAATGGGGTAGAAGAAGACAATATGTGTTTATTGGTTCTATCGTCATGGGTATTTCTTTTGTATTGATGTGGCAATTGTACATAGATAATAGTATTGAATATAATTTTGCCTATTTCATGTTTTGGTCATTTGTATTCTATTTAGGATTAACCTTATTTAGTGTGCCTTATGTAGCTATGGGTTATGAAATGAGTGATGATTTTCATGAACGTACCAACATCATGGCAATTGCTCAATGGATAGGTCAGTGGGCTTGGGTTATTGCTCCTTGGTTCTGGGTAATTATGTATAGAAATGGGGATGACGGCTGGTTCTCAAGCGCTGAATCTGCCACGAGAACTTTAGCCATTTGGGTGGGTATTGTGTTGATGTTTATTGCTATGATTCCGGCTATTTTCATTAAAAGTAAGTCAACACTCAATGAGAATTATTCTCCTTTGAATTTGAGAAATATAAAAGGAAGTTTTAACGAAATTATATTAGGATTTAAAGAGGCTCTTAAAATAAAACCTTTTAGAAAATTATGTATTTCTACTTTTCTAATTTTTAATGCTTTCAATACCGTTGCAACTTTTACTTTTTTTATAATTGTTTATCATTTGTTTAATGGAAACCCAGGAGATGCTGGAATATGGCCAACTTTGTTTGGTTGTTTAGGAGCACTTTCTACTACATTTTTAGTCATTCCAATTGTAAGATGGTTTTCAAATAAATATGGTAAAAAAACAGCATTTATATGGTCACAAAGTGTCTCCATTTTGGGTTACATTTTATTGTGGTTTTTGTTAGTACCAGGAAAACCATACCTATTTATCTTGGCACTTCCATTTTTCTCTTTTGGTATTGGTAGTTTATTTACATTAATGATGTCAATGACCTCAGATGTAATTGATATTGACGAATTAAATACCGGTAAAAGAAGAGAAGGAATTTTTGGAGCTATATATTGGTGGATGGTTAAATTTGGTTTTGCCATTGCAGGTGGGTTGAGTGGTTTAATTTTATTGTTGGTTGGATTTAAAGAAGGCATACCAACTACGGAACAAGAAGGAGCCATTTATGGGTTGCGAATATTTTTCTCTGGCATACCCATTTTAGGTACCTTAATTGCTATATATGTGATGTACGATTATGATGTAACAGAAGAAAAAGCTCGTGAAAATACTAGATTAATTAAAGAAAGGAAAAATCAAAAACTGTCTTCTGTATATAGTCCCGGAATGTTGCAAAGAATGACCAACTCCCAACTTCTTCAATCCAAATCCCAATTAGATTTTGAGTTAGAAACAGCCGAACAAATTGATAAAAAATTCAATCAAGTTTTTAATTCAGGTATGCATGGATTATGTTTTAGTCCATACACAGAAGGACATCACGAAGATATTTTATCAGAGAAACAAATTAATAGAATGCTAGATATCATTGTCCCTCATACGCAATGGATCAGAACATTTTCAAGTATTCAAGGGAATGAGCAGATTCCAAAAATCGCACAACAAAAGAATATGAAAACCATTGTTGGAGCTTGGATAAGTAATGATAGAGCCAGAAATGAATTGGAAATAGAAGCGCTTATCAAAATGGCTAATTCAGGGCTTGTTCATGTTGCTGCAGTTGGGAACGAAGTGCTACACAGAGACGAAATTTCAGAAACAGAACTCATAAACTATATTCAAAGAGTAAGGGAAGCCATTCCTAAAAGCATACCTGTAGGTTATGTAGATGCTTATTATCAGTTTTTAAACCGTCCAAACATAGTTGCAGCTTGCGATGTCTTGTTGTGCAATTTATATCCTTTCTGGGAAGGAGCACATATAGATTATTCAATATCATACTTAAATCAAATGCTTCAACTGACACAAGACATCAGTCAAGGTAAAAAAATTATTGTAACCGAAACAGGATGGCCAAGTTTTGGAGAAACTGTTGAAGAAGCACAACCTTCAAAAATCAATGCTATGAAGTATTTTATTTTATCTCAAGAATGGGCTAAAATAAAAAATATTGAACTATTCCACTTCTCATCTTTTGACGAAACATGGAAAGTCATTCAAGAAGGAAATATTGGTACTTCATGGGGATTGTGGGATAAAAAAGAACAATTTAAATACAAATAAACCTCATATTATGTCATTCAGAAAAGAACAATTATATCAAAAACAACAGTTTCATCAAACGAATGAACAGCAGGGTTACATCAATTTGTCAGCGTACACAACAGCTGAAGAATTGTCTACAAAAGTTAAAGAAACGCTTTCAAAAGGCATGCACGGATTGTGTTTTAGTCTTTATGAAGATGGTCAAAAACCAGGAGATACCATTGGAGAGGAACAAATCAGAAGAAGAATGGCCATAATTGCTCCTTATACCAAATGGGTCAGATCGTTTTCATGTATTGAGGGAAATGAATTGATTCCAAAAATCGCCAAAGAATTTAATTTGAAAACTTTGGTTGGAGCTTGGTTAGGCAATGACAAGGACAAAAACAATTTAGAAATAGTGGGCTTATTAAAATTAGCTCAAGAAGGTTTGGTCGACATCGCAGCAGTAGGAAATGAAGTCTTATATAGAAAAGATTTATCGGAAGAGGAATTAATAAACTACATTGAATACGTAAAGGAAAAAATACCTCATATTCCTGTAGGTTATGTAGATGCTTATTATGAATTTGCAATTAAACCACGCATCACACAAGCCTGTGATGTGATTTTAACCAATTGTTACCCATATTGGGAAGGTACTCCAATTGACTATGCACTGATCCATATGAAAAACATGTATTACCAAACGGTTAATGCAGCTCAAGGAAAACCCGTAATTATTACCGAAACCGGTTGGCCAAGTATGGGAGAATCCTTAAGAGGAGCTGTACCATCTTTATTGCATTTTATGAAATATTTCATGGATACACAAGTTTGGGCAAAAGAAGAAAATGTTGAAGTATTTTACTTTTCATCATTTGATGAATCATGGAAAGTGGGTGCAGAAGGTATAGTTGGAGCATATTGGGGCATATGGGATAAACATGAACAATTAAAATTTTAAAAATTTACCTATACAACACCTATACGAAATCGATATATAAGGGGTGTAAATTTTAGAAATACTCCATAAGGTAGGGGTTTTATCAGGATAAAAAAATATCATTCTTGTATAGTTTGTATATTCATTAATATCATAATAAACTAATATCATTTAATAGTTTTACTCAATATTAATTCATAATTTTTATAAACATGAAAAAAATTACATTTTTTATTTTCCTATTGATGGCTCAAATAGGATTTTCACAACAAGTATTGATTCAAGACTTTGAAACAGCGGCAAGTTATACTTTTGCAGGTTTTGAAGGATTGGCAAGTGCATCAGTTGTAGCAGATCCTGCTGCAGGTGGTACGAATGGTAACTGTTTTAAATTAATCAATCAAACATCTGGTCAACCATGGCAAGGTGCAGAAGTCATTTTAACTCAGAAAAAGATTAAATTAACTACAGATAAAACGATACAGATAAGTGTTTATTCAACCCAAGCATTTAATATGTTATGTAAAGTTGAAGTTGGTGGACCAGCATCTGCAAACGGTCAAGCTTACACTACTCCAGGCCAATGGCAAACTTTAACTTTTGATTTTAATGTACCAATGGACAATACTGGAGTTGCCAATGGTGAGTACTCAAAAATAGTATTCTTCGGAAACTGGAAGGCAACCAATGATGGTTTTGATACCCCTCAAAATTTTGCTTTTCATGTAGATAATATTACTGCAGAAGAAGCTACTGTTACACCTGATCCTGCTCCAACTGAAGCATCACCAACACCTCCAGAACGTCCAGTAGCTGATGTAGTTTCTATTTTTAGTGATGCTTATGACAATATAACTGTTAATGAATGGGGACCAAACTGGGGACCTTCATCAACTCCTATTACAGATAATCCAATCGCTGGCAATGCTACCAAAAAAATAAGTATGGGAGCTGGTCAAACTTTTGCTGGAATTTCTTTTGTGTCCAGTGCGTTTGATGCCACTTCTTTTACTCATTTCCACGTTGATTATTGGATTGCAGCTCCACTACCTGCTGGTCAAGTGTTTAATGTAAAATTATCAAATCATAATGGTGGCTCAGGTGAAACGAGTGCTGTTCAATATACCGCTATTCCATCAGCTGGTAGTCAATGGTTGTCTTTGGACATTCCTTTAGCAGATTTTGTCGCAGCAAGTAATCCTGCAAATTTAGATAGAAATGCAATTGCTCAGATTATCATAACTGGAGCTAGAG
>JAABRF010000020.1 GCA_011391075.1 Flavobacteriia bacterium
TTTAAAGAATTGTATTTCGGATTGCTTAAATTTAGATTCAATGATAATTTGGGCTTCGGCGATCCATTCATCAAATTGTATTGAGACAGATTGATTGTTCTTTGTAATTAAACAGGTCATGTTGTTTTGTTTTGATGGGACAAAAGTAGATGAGTACCTTTGGGTGAACAAGTTTATTGGGTAAGCATAAGGTATGCAAATTTAGTAGGTTAGGTAATCAATTGGTATGCATAAAATCTATATAATTTTGATTATCAGATGCATATGTACTTACAAATTGAATACAGTAATATGAAGTGTTGGTTTGCTTATCTTTGTATTGAAAATAAAATATCAAACATGCTACAGTTTTCAAAATTACCTTTGATTATCCTTGTATCCGGAATATTCGGTAATAGTATATCTGGTTTTTCACAAAGTTCTCAAGCAGAAGAACAGATCATTTTTTTTAATAATAAATGCAAATCTTTTTGGGAAAGTTCTTTAGATAGTTCTCTTTATTATGGAAATCGGGCAATCGCGTTGTTAGATGTGGTAAAAAATCAAGAAGAAGCCTCCAAATCTAATTTATTCATGGGTGTAGCTTTGTTTTATCAAAGTCAATATGATCGTTCTATTCAACACCTAAAAAATGGTTTGGAAATAGCTCAAAAAGGAAACTCAGCTTGGGCTGAAGGATTTGCCAACAATATGTTATGCATTCTTTATCGAAATAAAGCAGAATATAAAATAGCTTTGGAATATGGTTTAAAAACCGTAGAAATAAGAAAAAAAATGAAAGATACTATCAATTTGGCAGGAGCTTATCAAAATTTATCCAACATATACAGTATAACCGGAGATCCACAAACTGCTATTGATTATTTATCTAAAAGCATGGAATTACATACCAATTTGAAAGATACTTTAAGTTTGTCACAAGTACAAGGAACTATTGCCAATTTGTATATTGATATGGGTGAAAATTTAAAAGCCGAAAAACTCTTGTTAAAAGCCATGTCATTAACCCCTAAAAATACGGTAGATTACGCCGATTTCTCATTAAATTTAGGAACTATTTATCAAATACACTATCAGGATTATGCAAAAGCCGAAACATCGTATTTGAATGCATTGCGTATATACGAAAGTATCGGCATAGAAAATGGATTAGGAATGGCGTATGAAAATTTGGGAGAATTGAAACTTGAACAAAATAAATTAACACAAGCTATTGAATATCTGAAACTTGCAGAATATAAATACGAGAAAAATCAAGATTCAACTCAAATAGCTCATGTCAAATTATCTATTGGAAATTTTTACCTCAAAACTGAAAAATTAGATTCTGCACAAATCTTTCTACACCAAGCAGTTGATATGGGTAGAACCCGTAAATATTCAAAAGTAGTAAGTGAGGGATTGTATTTACTTTACAAATTGTACAAACAAAAAGGAGAACTCAAACCTTCATTAGGTTACTATGAACAATACAGCCAATACAAAGACAGCTTACAAAAGGAATTGATAGACAACCGTTTTGCATATTGGGATAATCAAATGAAAAGTTTGGAAAACGAACAAGAAATCGTGCAATTAAAATATGATAAGGAAAGATTAAAATGGCGGGCTTCTCGATACTATTTCATGCTATTATTAATGTTTGTAGTTTTGTTTTCAGGAATTATTATTTACTATATAAAGCGAAAAAAAGATCGACAACTTGCAGAGAAAAAACGGGCTATTTTGGAACGGGAAAAGAAAATTGTTGAAGTAGAATTAGATTCTAAAAAACTGAAAGAAAAAGAGTTAGAGCAAGAATTAGAATTTAAATCGAAGCAATTGAGCACACATGCCTTACATATGATGCAAAAGAATAAGATGTTACAGGAAGTAAAAACCCAAATGGAAGAGATGATTAATCACTCCAAAATTGAAAACAAACCAGATTTACGTAAAATCAACAGGTTGTTGGACAACAATATTAAAACAGATAAAGAGTGGAAATTATTCAAACTTTATTTTGAAGAGTTGAATAATGAATTTTTTAATAAACTCAAGCTAATAAACGCAAATCTTTCTCAAAACGAATTGAAAATGTGTGCTTTAACAAAACTAGGATTTAACTTAAAAGAAACTTCTTCTCTTTTGAATGTGAGTATAAATACGATTAAAAACGCCCGATACAGACTTAAATTGAAATTGGGAATAGGAAAAGATGATTCATTAAAAGAATTTATTGACAAATTGGAATAAAAAAGTAGGGAAATACATCTCTTAGTTGTTTAAAAAGTGTGATGCAAAAAATAAGAAAAACATTAAAACATTTAATCAAGGCAAAACTTTGTAAATTTGTTAACTTTTAAAAAACATTAATAATGAAAACATTAAAAATTGGGATTATCCTATTACTATCGAGTATTTATTTAATTTCATGTCAAAAAGATCCTGTAGAAACTGCCCTTTTTGCAGTACCACAAACGAAAAAATTGTCAGAAATTAGAGCTAGTGTTGGGGTCAAATCAGCTCAAAGTACTGATTCAGATGGAAAGATATATGTAACTGAAAATCATTTATTTTACATAGCACAAGAAAATGGTGTTCACATTTTTAACAATGAGAATCCTCAATCTCCAGTAAATGTTGCATTTTTAGCTATAGAAGGTGTTCATGATATCGCTGTTAAAGGAAATTATCTCTTTGCTGACAATTATGTGGATTTGTTGGTCTTTGATATTTCAAATTTATCCAATATAACTTTGGTTAAAACTTTGGAGAATACTTTTGTTTACAATCCGGAATATCCTGAAGGAGTAGATTATTATGCTTGGGATGAATATCCCCAACAAGATGAGATAATTGTTGGATATACTATTGAAACAAGACCTGTTCCAGATGATGAATATATTTATACCATGGAAGGAGCCTTGTCAGATATGGCTGCATCTTCAGGAAACGGTGTTGGAACCGGTGGTTCATATGCTCAATTTCAAATCAATAAGAATGCCTTGTATAAAGTTGATAAATATAAATTAAATGTTTACAATATTGCTGATCCTGTACAGACCTTTTTTGATAAGGAAGTATATGTAAACAGTTGGATGGGTGGAGAATTAGAAACTTTATTCAAACAAAAAGAATTCTTATTCGTGGGCTCCACGCAAGGTATGTATGTAGTCAATGCTATGGATGAATTCAATCCTACATTCATAAGTGGATTTTCACATGCAACAGCGTGTGATCCAGTAGTAGTATGGGATGATACAGCTTATATAACTGTAAGAGGCGGAAATACTTGTGGTGCTATTCAGGATCAGGTTAATGTGCTCAACATATCCAATATAGAAAATCCTATTTTACAATCTACTTACTTATTACATCAGCCTTATGGATTAGGGGTAAAAGAAACGACATTATATGTTTGTACCGGTAATGAGGGTTTGAATGTTTTCAATGCCTTGGATAGTTCCAATTTAATTTTAGCAAATCACTTCAATGTTAATGTAACAGATGTCATTCCACTTGACACACATTTAATTCTAGTTGGTCCCAATAAAGTGATTCAAATGAATTATGGAACTGATTTTACTTTAACACCCATAAGTGAAATCAATTTTTAAATACATATTAAACTAAAAAAAGGTTGTCAAGTTGACAACCTTTTTTTTTGAAAAAGTTATACTATAAGTTTTAACTATTAAAACACACAATTTCAATACTATATTCTTATTGAAGTCGGCGTATTTTAAGGCTTTTTAAGGGATTATTAATTAGGTGTTGATGTGTTTGTTGATTGGGGCTAAAAACCAAATTACGCCCTTTATATGGATTATTTTTTGATTTGGATCACATAAATAAGTGAAGAATACTCATTATTGCTCATTGCTTTAAAATTTGAGAAAAAACCAATCCAAAATGCTTTTATGAAATGCAACTTAGTATTTTTGTATTTTTCAGAAAGAAGTGAAACGTAAAATGAATCAAAATACATTGGTTTGGAATGCATCACTTTCAACTCGTGTTGAGAAAAAATGATTTTCATTGAATTTTGAGAAAAATGCCATAAATGTCTTGGGACATCAAAAGCAGCCCAATACTTACCATAATAATTGGCATCATACGAATTGAAATTTGGTACTGCAATAATTAAAATACCATCGGGATGTAACATTTTTTTGATGGACGAAATATACGCATCATAATTGGGAACGTGTTCCAATACATGCCAAAGCGTAATTACATCAAAAGGTTGCAAAGTTTGATTTTTGAGCAAATCATTTAAATTCTCAAATATTGAAACATCAGATCCCAATTTATTTTGAGCTAAAGCTGATGCTTTTTCATTGGGCTCTACGCCTACTATATTCCAACCTTTGCGTTGAGCAGTATGTAAAAAATCACCCGTACCACATCCTATATCAAGCAAATTGCGATTTTGTACTTTATAAGAATCAATTAGTTTGAGTTTGGAACGTAAGGTGAACTTTTTGATATGTTGATACACTTTTTCAAAAAGAGAATGATTTGAATCGGTATGTGAAATATAATCATCACTTTTATAATAGCCTGGCAGATCGAGTATACTGGGAACTGGTGAAGTAGCGTATAAATCCAAGTCTTGATTGTAAATCAAACTGAATGATTCCTTTGATACAGAGTAATCCAGAAGGGAAATGTTGGGTTTATTAAGTTTCAATTTGCAAATAAATTGTTATATGATTATTATAAATATTTACTAGTAAAATCTCAAAATGTTTCACGTGGAACACTACCTTCCAAGATGTATCAAAAGAACTGATATATCACTTGGTGAAACACCACTTATTCTCCCTGCTTGGGAAATTGAAGTCGGTTTAATTTTAGACAACTTTTGTCGCGCTTCGATGGAAAGTGAATTGATTTTATTAAAATCAAAATGTTCGGGTATCTTTAAATTTTCCAACCGAGTGACTTTGTCGGCTGTGTTTTGTTCCTTATTGATGTATCCAGAGTATTTTAAGTGTATGGCTACTTGCTCAATTACATCTTGTTTAATTTGATTACTTTCAACAAAAGTTTTTATCATTGGAAAGGTTAATATGTCGTCCATTGTCAATTGCGGACGAGAAAAAACCTTAAACATCTTCATAGATTGATTGATTGATGCTGTTTCATATTTAGCAAACAGTGGATTAATTTCTTCGGGAGAAATACTTGTTTTCTCTAAAAACTTAATAAATAGTGCTGTTTGCTGAATTTTGATGTAAACAGCATCTAATCTAAACTTATCAGCCAAACCAATATTATATGATTTTTCAGTTAATCTAATATCGGCATTATCTTGTCGTAAAAGTGTTCTAAATTCAGCACGTGAGGTAAACATTCTATAAGGTTCTTCCGTTCCCTTTGTGATTAAGTCATCAATCAATACTCCAATGTAAGCTTCGTTTCTTTGCAAAATAAATGGAGCCTTATCCTTAATCTTTAGGTGAGCATTTATACCAGCCATGAGTCCTTGGGCAGCTGCCTCTTCATAACCAGTAGTTCCATTTACCTGACCGGCAAAAAATAAATTCTCAACAATTTTTGATTCAAGAGAATGTTTTAATTGTGTAGGTGGAAAATAATCGTATTCGATAGCATATCCAAATCTCAATATTTTTACATTTTCAAATCCAGGAATACTTCTTAATGCTAGATCTTGAACATCTTCTGGAAGTGATGTTGAAAATCCATTTACATAATATTCTATAGTATCCCAACCTTCAGGTTCTACAAATATCTGATGACGTTCTTTATCGGCAAAACGATTTATTTTATCTTCTACAGAAGGACAATAACGAGGTCCCACACTCATAATGGTTCCATTGAAAAGAGGACTTCTAGAAAATCCTGTTCTTAATAAATTATGAACCTCTGTATTTGTATAAGTGATGTAACAAGGTTTTTGTAGGTGTAATGGTGAAGTTGAATCTGAATATGAAAATTTAGTAGGATGATCATCTCCGGGTTGCGCTATCATCTTGGAAAAATCAAGAGATCTAGAATCTACTCGAGGTGGTGTTCCTGTTTTCATTCGATCGGTTTCAAATCCTAAAGCAATTAAATCTTCAGTAATTCCGGTAGAAGCCTTATCTCCTGCCCTACCACCACTAAAACTTTTGGTGCCAATGTGTATTTTTCCATTTAAAAAAGTACCGGCAGTTATAATAACTGTTTTAGCATGAATTGGAAAACCCAAGGTAGTTTTGACTCCTTTAATAATATTATTTTCAATAATAAGAGAAATTACGGTATCTTGATATAAATCCAAATTATCAGTATGTTCCAAAACACGACGCCACTCCTCAGAAAATTTCATTCTATCACTCTGGGCTCTTGGACTCCACATGGCGGGACCTTTAGACATATTGAGCATTTTGAATTGGATAGCAGTTTTATCAGTTACAATAGCACTCATACCACCCAAAGCGTCAATTTCACGTAAAATTTGACCTTTGGCTATTCCGCCCATTGCGGGATTACAACTCATTTGAGCTACACTTTGTAAATTCATTGTAATTAATAAGGTGTGAGAACCCATCTTGGCACTAGCAAATGCGGCCTCACATCCTGCATGACCTGCACCAATTACAATAACATCATATATATCATTAAATAAACTCAATTGAAAAGTTTTAGTTTTTAGAAAAAATTTATGAATTGTTCCACGTGGAACGTGAATTCAAAAAAATGTTCCACGTGAAACATTTTAGAAAGTGCGCAAAGATAGATAATAATCTTCTTGTGAGCGCATTAATTTTTGTTCCTTATTGGATTTGTCTTTATAACCTAACAAATGAAGGATTCCGTGTATCATTACTCTATGTAATTCATTGTGGAATGTTGTTTTATAATACTTGGCATTATCCTTAACTTCATCAATGGAAATATAGATTTCTCCATTGATTATAAGATTATCTGAATAATCAAAAGTAATAATATCAGTAGTATAATCGTGATTCAAATGTTTATTGTTGATTTCCAAAATATATGCATTGGAACAAAAAACAAAATTAACAGTACCGGGAATTTTATCTTTGGAAAGAATGCTGTTATGAATCCAATTTCGAACGGGTTTTCTGTTGGAAAATTTAAAAGTAGTTTGAAAATGATAAGTTATTTTCATTGGGTAAAAATCAATTTTTAAAATACTCAATAACTTTTTGATTGTAACTGGGTAAAAAAGGAATTGGGTCGCGATTGAGAAGTTCTTGCTGATTGAGTCTTTTAAAAAACTCCTCAACTTGCTTGGGTATTGTATTACTTTGGTCTTTGTAATTGGTTTGTGAAATTCTCTTCTCTTCAATACCTTGTTCATAGGCAGCGTTCTTGAGTTTTAGTAATTCTTGTTCCAAACGCATCATTTTTTGAAGCACTTCATTAGTAATACCTTTCTCTAGTAAAAGTTTTTCCAATTGCTCCATTTGTTTTAAAGCACTATTTGCTTGGTTTTCCAGTCCTACACCTTTTAAATCGGGTAATTGGTCTTCGAGTGCTTGTCTCAATTGTTCTTGCTGTTTGTAAATTTCATACAACTCTTTGCTTTGATTTTCTCCGTTGTTTTGTTTCCCATTGGATGAATTACCTTCACCTTCTTTCTTCCCCTTTTCGCCTTCTTTATCTCCCTCTTTATCACCACTTTTATCGCCTTCTTTTTGCATTTGAGATTGCATATCTTTTTTAAGGTCACCTTGCTTTTGAATAATATCAGGTAATGAAAATGATTGACCTTCACCCTGACCCTTGCCTTGTCCAAAAGCTGGTGGAGGATTTTGAAGATTGTCCAATAAACTACTTAACAAAGATGCCAAATCATTGGCTGCAGTCATCACAAACTGTTGATTTGACTTAGTCTTTGCTATTTGATTTTCAGAAAGAGATTCATTGGATTCGCGTAAATAAAAATTTGCATTGGCAACGTATTCATTAATCTTGGGAGATAATTTGGCTTGTCTCATCGCTAAAGTATACAGGCTATCGTCAATATGTTCAAAATACGTTTTGAGTTGATTTTGATTTTTTAGATTAACAGAAAGATTAGAAACGCTCTGCTGAGATTGATCTAAACTATTCATCAGATCTTCTTGTTTGAATGAAAAAGTAATTAAATTCTCAATAATTCTTCGAAGAGATGCAATATCTTCTTCTATCATGTCTCCTTGCATTTCTTGCATTTGCATTTGAAATGACTGAGACATTTTTTTCATTTTATTGGCAGCCGATTGTTGTTTGGGTTTTGCTTTACTTTGGTTTTTTTGTTCTAGTTGATCAGACGCTTGTTGCATGTCTTGCTTTACAGATTCTTGTTCGAGTTTTTGATCATCCATTTTAATGGGATCTTTTAATTCTGAATTTTGCTTCATCAGTTCTTTAATCTGTTCGCTGATCTTATTAAATTCATCCTTTAATTCATCTTGTTTTGATTTAGAATTATCTGATTCTTCTTTTAATTTTTCTTGTTTCTCTGCTAAATCAGATAATTTTTCACTAACCTGTTGTAAAAGTTGTTCAACATAAAATCGTTTGGTTAACTCGAGGAGTTGTTCCAAACTTTTCTCTTTTTGTTTATTATTCGCATTCAATTTTTGAAGACGATCTAAAAGTTCTTCTTTACTTAACTTATCAACCAATTTTTCAAGCTCATCCAATAATTTTTTTTGTTCTTCTGATTGCTTAATTTCATCTAGCTTTTTTTGGATATCTTCTTTCTTTTCATTTAAATCTCTATTTTCGGTATTCTCCTGATTTTGTAGATTCTTTTTTAATTCGTCTGATTGGCGTTGCATCATTTCATCGTACTGCTGTTGACGTTTTAATAATTGCTGAATTTGTTGTGTTTCATTAAATTTAACTTCAGATTTATTTTGAAGTTGTTTTTCAATAAGCTCCAATTCTTTTTGATTTTTCTCTTGCTTATTCAATAATTGATTGATGTCTTTTAAATTTTCTTCTTGATTTTCTAATAAGCGCTCATTATACTCTACCTCAGTATCTTTATGATAAGAATAGATTTGTGATTTAGTTGATTTATAACCGTTTACTTTATCGTTGTCAAAAACTTCAAAATAAAAGGAATAATCTACTCCTTGATTCAAGTTTAAATGATGCGGAAAAACGTAATAAAAATCTTCAAGTGTCGTCTTCTTAATAGGAAAAAGATAGGTGAATTTTTGAGTGGGTTGTTGTGTAGGATAATAAACGAGATTCAACTTACTTATCCCATAATCATCTGTAATTCTACCTACAAAATGAGCTTCTCCAAATTGTAAACTATCAATATCAGATTCAATCTTAATTTCTGGAAAAGCATCTTTAACTACAGAAATTGCAAAAGAAAGATTTTCGTAGTTTTTAAGATTCGCATTGGAACTTGAGATTGTGTATTCAAAAGGATTGCGAACATCCTTACTCAAATAAAAAAGATTGTTTTTTGAATCAAATTTAAATGCGTGTTCATTCAAAGAATCCTTCATTTGTAAAGAAGCTGTATTGTTTGTTTGAATATGCCAAGTAACTATGGTTCCTTCAGGAATTTGGGCATTACCAGTATTAGAAATAACTTGATCGGACAAATTTAAATGAGCTGGATAGTGTAATTTTAAATTGATACTTTGAATTTGAGGAACGTTAATAATGTTGATCTTATAATCGGGTGATGTTACATTATTTGCTTCTAAATGAAATGTGGTTAGCTCTCTAATATCGTTAAATTGGTAAATAAAATTTTGAGCATCTATTCGTTGCAAAAAGTAAGAATTCCCTTCCAAAATAATATAAACTTCCTCAGGAATGGAAGTACCGTTTGTTTGAACTTGCAACTTAATAGAACCACCTTCAATAACGTTTAAACTTTTATTGAGAATAATAAATTTGAAAGGCGCAGGTTTAACGAATTCGGTTTGGTGATGAACCAAACGATTGTAGCTTTTAGAAAAAATATAATTATAACCACTTAAAAATAACAAGAACCAAATCGAAAGAGGAATTAATAAAAACTTGAAATACTTCTTGTTGGATTTTAAGTTAATGGCTGATTGAAAAGAAAAAGGTTTTAGATTTTCTGCTTTTTGATCGATACTGGCTATTACCAATTCTGAATTGGGAAATGAATCATGTAACTGTAACATATTCAATAACTTATCGTCAATGTCAGGAAAATGTTTACCAATCAACTTGGACGCTTGTTGTGCATTAATCCCATTTTTTAAACCAAATAATCTCAATATAGGAATCAGAATAAACTTATATATCAGCGCAATTTCTACAAAAATAAATATCCAAAATAAAAAGGTACGATAAATGGGTTTAAGCCAAAGAAAATATTCAATAAAAAGAGTTAGAAAAAAATAGAGTAAACCAATGGTAGTAAACAAAATGGCTCCTTTCAGAAGTTCGTTGAGATAGAATTTCTGAGTAAACCTATGAATTTTAGACAGTATTAAGCTATAATTGGTCATTCTTGTAGGAACCTAATATTGATCAGGCGTTAATCAGCAAAGTAACACAAATGAAATTTGTCGTACAAATTAAAAAAGAAAAATCAGAACTTTTACAAAGTTATTATCTTTGCGGCAAATTATTCAATATATGTCACAAAGAGTTCGCGTACGTTTTGCACCAAGTCCTACGGGTCCATTACACATTGGTGGTGTAAGAACAGCTTTATATAATTACTTATTTGCAAAAAAACATGATGGAGATTTTCTATTGAGAATAGAAGATACCGATCAAGCCCGTTATGTAGCCAATGCAGAACAATATATCATTGATTCTTTGAATTGGGCAGGTATCCCTTATGATGAAGGTTTGGGTAAAGAAGGAAAACACGCTCCATACAGACAAAGTGAACGTAAAGAAATATATAAGCAATACATACAAGAGTTAATTGAGAATGGATGGGCATACTATGCATTTGACAGTGCTGAAAAACTAGAATTACTCAGAAAGCAGTATGAATCTGAAGGAAAAACATTTAGTTATGGTTGGGAAAATAGAGAACAATTGGAAAGTTCATTAAGCATTTCTGCGGCGGATGTTCAAAAAAGAATAGAAAATGGAGAAAATTATGTCATCCGATTTAAGATTCCAAAAAATGAAACTTTGCATTTAACAGACCTCATTCGAGGTGATATGAAAATTGAGACCAATACTTTGGATGATAAAGTTTTATTTAAAAGTGATGGTATGCCAACTTATCATTTGGCCAATATCGTAGATGACCATTTGATGGAAATAACACATGTAATTAGAGGAGAAGAATGGTTACCTTCTATGGCTTTACACCAATTGTTGTATAGAGCATTTGAATGGCAAGCACCTCAATTTGCACATCTCCCTTTGCTCTTAAAACCTGAAGGTCAAGGCAAACTCAGTAAAAGAGATGGTGATAAATTTGGTTTTCCGGTATTTCCCATGGAATTCAAAGATGAAAAAACAGGAGAAGTATCAAGAGGTTACAGAGAAGATGGCTATTTTCCAGAAGCATTTATCAATATGCTAGCTTTATTGGGCTGGCATTCAGATAACGATCAAGAAATTTTTAGTTTGGATGAATTAATCCAAGCATTTTCATTGGAAAGAGTTAGTAAAAGTGGAGCCAAATTTGATGTTGCCAAAACCCAATGGTTCCAACAACAATATCTTCAAAAAAAATCTGACGAAGATTTGGCAACAATGTTTGCAGCATATATTGAAAAAAACAATATCAAAATTCCTGAATACATTCAAGACAAGTCTCATTTTATATTCAAATTAGTACAATTATTAAGAGAAAGAGCTGTATTTGTTTCCGATTTCTATAAAACAGGAAAATTCTTTTTTGAAACGCCAACCGTTTATGATGAAATTGCGGTGAAAAAAGTTTGGCAAATTGATACTAAAGAAATCTTACAAAATTTAGAAGAACTTCTGGCATCCACTACTCTATTTGATGCTGTTGTTTTAGAGGAACAAATTAAAAATTGGATTACAGAAAAAGGTTATGGAATGGGAAAAGTTTTCCAACCCTTCCGATTGGCTTTGGTGGGAAGTATGAGTGGCCCACATGTATTTGATATTGCAGCGGTAATTGGCAAACAAGAAACGTTAAACCGTTTGATAAACATACAAAAAAAGCTGTCCTAAAGACAGCTTTTTTATTTACTTCATAGGTTCTTCAACCTTTGTTATATAATATTTTGTATCTCCTAACCAAGGAAAAGTACCTATTCTTTCTTTATAGGTTAACTTAACTTTTTTTCCTTGTTTATCAATCAATTGTTGTATAATCTCTTTTTCTCCGGATTCTACTGAAAATACAAAACGTTGAGATTCAGAAACACCCACGCTGAGTTCGCCTTCCCAAGTTTTAAACACCCAACCTTTGTGACTAAATTTAACCAATTCGCCAGCTCTATAACCTTTGCTATATGAGACGTAATAAATTGTAACAAAATAAAGTAAAGTGATACCTATGATAACAAGCCCTACAATTGTGAAAAATTTTTTCATACATTTGATATTAACGATACAAATGTAATCATTTTTACAGATGTTGAAAAATTTCGTACCTTTGAGGGAATAATTAACCCATTAAAACCTAAAAATATGAATTTTGTAGCTATTTTAATTATTGTCCTTGTCTTAATCCTATTATCAAGTTTTTTTGTTGTAAAGCAACAAACCTATGCAATTATTGAACGATTTGGAAAATTCTTGAGTGTGAGAGGTCCAGGTTTACAAATGAAAATTCCTGTAGTTGATAAAGTAGCAGGTAGAGTAAGCATAAGAATTCAGCAATTGGATGTTGTTGTTGAAACTAAAACCAAAGATGATGTATTTGTTCATTTGAAAATTTCGGTTCAGTTTCAAATTCAACAAACACATGTGTATGATGCATTCTACAAGTTGCAAAATCCACACGAACAAATTACCGCGTTTATTTTTGACGTAGTAAGAGCAGAAGTTCCAAAAATGATTTTAGATGATGTCTTTGAAAAGAAAGATGAAATAGCATTAGCTATTCAAAGAGAATTGAAAGATGCTATGCTAAATTACGGTTATGATATTGTAAAAGCTTTGGTTACGGATATTGATCCCGATGAGAAAGTGAAAATCGCCATGAATCGTATCAATGCTGCAGAACGTGAAAAAATTGCAGCGCAACACGAAGGAGATGCACAACGTATTCTGATTGTAGAACGAGCTAAAGCAGAAGCTGAAAGCAAACGTCTTCAAGGTATGGGTATTGCAGATCAACGTAGGGAGATCGCAAGAGGTTTGGTGGAAAGTGTAGATATTCTCAATAAGGTGGGAATCAATTCACAGGAAGCTTCTGCTTTGATTGTCGTTACCCAACATTATGATACTTTACATCAAATAGGATCAAGTAGCAATTCCAATTTAATATTGATGCCCAATTCACCCAATGCCGGTAGTGAAATGCTCAACAATATGGTAGCATCATTTACTGCTTCCAATCAAATTGGAGAAGCTATAAAGGAAGGAAAAAACAAGAAATAAATAATTCTTGGAAATTGAATAAACAAAAAAACCCGCAATAAATATTGCGGGTTTTTTTTATAAATAGTAAATACTATTTTTTATCGTCTGATTTATTTGCATCAGTTGGATCATCTTTTGCAGCATTTTTGAATTCTTTGATTCCGTTACCAATACCTTTCATCAGTTCAGGAATTTTTTTTCCACCAAAGAGTAAAACAATTACTGCTATGATCAGAATAATTTCGGTTACACCAAATTTGCCCATGTTAAAATATTTTTAGTTGATAAAATTTCTAATTAAAGAACAAAGATATAAAAAAAGTACAAAGTAAGGGTTATAAAGAAAAATATTAAAAGATTAATCCACTAAAGTAAAATCCAATTGTTTCTTTTCTAAATCTGTATGTTTGACTTTTACCTTGACTTTATCACCTAGTCGAATTAAATTCTTAGTTGCCTGACCTACAAGAGCCACTTGTTTTTCGTCATAAAGATAATAATCATCTTTTATTTCTTTGGTTCGAACCAAACCTTCACACATGTTGTCGGTTAATTCTACAAAAATACCCCATTCTGTTACTCCGGAAACTACACCATCAAACTGCTCATGTAAATGGTTTTGCATGTATTTCACTTGCATATACTTGATACTATCCCTTTCGGCTTTAGTAGCCAAACCTTCTCTTTCGGAGGAATGTTTGGATTGTTCTTCATAAACAGCCATAGAAGGTGATTTTTTGCCATCTAAATAATGTTGGAGTAATCGATGTACCATAACATCAGGATAACGGCGTATAGGTGATGTAAAATGCGTGTAGTATTCAAATGCCAATCCGTAGTGGCCAATATTTTTGGTTGTATAAATCGCTTTAGCCATAGAACGAATGGTAAGCGTTTCAATCATATTTTCTTCGGGTTTATCTTTGATATCTTCTAAGAGTTTATTGAGCGATTGTGCCAATTTCTCAGTTGAACGCGTATCAATTTTGTAACCAAATTTTCCAATTATCTGTTGTAATTGAGCCAATTTCTCAACATTTGGTTCATCGTGAATACGGTACACAAAGGTTTTATTACTAGGAACACCTATACTTTTTTGACCGATAAATTCAGCAACTTTTCTATTGGCTAACAGCATAAACTCTTCAATCAACTTATTAGCATCTTTACTGTGTTTGAATAAAATTTGAATCGGTTCATTGAATGTATTCAATTCAAATCTAACTTCCAATTTATCAAAAGTAATGGCTCCTGCTTTAACTCTTTTCCCTCTGAGAATTTTGGCTAATGCATCCAATTCTAAAATAGCAAATTCGAGTGAATTGGTATCAGCCGATTTTTCATTCTTCTCAATGATAACTTGAGCATCTTCGTAGGCGTAACGTTTGTCAGAATGAATGATGGTTCTACCAAACCATTGTTTGATAACTTCTGCTTTTTTATTCATTTCAAAAACAGCAGAAAAGGTCAGTTTATCTTCATTGGGACGAAGCGAACATACGTTATTTGATAAAATTTCGGGTAACATAGGCACAACTCTATCTACTAAATAAACAGATGTAGCTCTATTGTAGGCTTCTTTATCTAATTTTGTTCCAGGAATCACATAATGCGAAACATCGGCAATGTGAATCCCAATTTCATAATGACCATTGGGTAGTTTTTCGAAAGAAATAGCATCGTCAAAATCTTTAGCATCTTTAGGGTCAATGGTAAAGGTAAGTGCTTTGCGCATATCTCGTCTTTTCGCAATTTCATCAGCAGTAATTTCGATAGCAATTTCATTAGCCTCTTCCTCTACTCCATCCGGAAACTTATAAGGTAAACCATATTCTAATAATATACTGTGAATTTCAGTATTATGATCTCCGGGTTTTCCGAGTACATCTAGTATTTTTCCAAATGGATTTTTAGAATTGGCAGGCCAATCGGTTAATTTTACGACTACTTTTTCTCCATCTTTAGCTTGATTAACATGCTTGAGAGGTATAAAAAAATCGGAATACATACGTACATCATCGGGTATTACGAAGGCATGATTTTTTTGTAATTGAATGGTTCCAACAAATTCGGTTTTAGCCCGTTTTAAAATTTCGACTACATCACCTTCTCTTTTAGTATTGGATCGTTGGCGGTGATATGAATAAACCCTAACTTGATCACCATGTAAAGCATGATTGAGGTTTCTACCGGGAATATGAATATCATTTTCAAGCTCATCACATATAAAATAAGCTTTACCACTCATGGTAATATCCATTTTTCCTTCGTAATAATGAGATTGGTGAGAAATTTTAAACTTACCTTTATCAGTTTCTTTGATTTGACCTTTTTCAACTAATTCAGCCAAAAGTTTGGCTAATTGTCCTTTACCATAATCATCTACAATATTGAGTTGAAAGGCTATTTGTTTATAATTGAAGGATTGATTTGGATTGTTGGTAAGATATTGAATAATAGGTAAAGTAAACATTTCAGGAAACGTATCTTTGCCTTTTTTATGTTTGTTTTTAGACATTTAAAAATAAAAATTAATTGGAAAAATGTTTTGAGTTTTTTAAGTACTCGGGAACATTTTTTTGTTATAAAGTGTAAAAGTAACTAATAAATGAGTCTTGTTGTATAAAACGCTGTTAAAACTAAAAAAATCAAAGTTTTCAACAATAAATAAAAACATAAAAAAAAAGATTTTTAAATTTTATTAATGATGATGATGATGTTAAGGTGTTAATAGATGCAATAAATTTTTGGAAAAGGATTAATAAAGTTTGATTTACCTGTTTTTTCAATACTTATCAACACGTCTTTAATTTTTATACTACTTAAAACCAATACACTATAAAAACTATCAACATCCTGTTAAAGTTTATAAACAAGTGTATTGTGTATAAGTTTTTTTAAAATTTTTGTTGAAAAACAACTTCAAAACGGTTGATAAATTGAGTATAAAAACTCAAAAAAAAATTTGCTTTTCAAAAACGAGTATTGCTTATAAAAAAAAGTAATACCCTGCTAAAAAAGTTCTCATTTTTAATTCTAAATTTGTGAACAATTAGACATAAATGTAAATAGTTAGATTTGAATATTTTACAAAACCTTATTAACAACACTTAGATTAATGGTTCATAACCTTACCTTTTTCCTTTTTCACTTGTAAAACTTGTTGATAAGTGTGTTAATAGGGTAAATTATTGAATTTTTATTTTTTTTAATCCAAACAAATACAATAAGTTAACCTGATAATTAAAACTTTACCATGACAATAGCTATAGGAAACGATCACGCCGGAACAGCCTACAAATTTGAAATCATTCAACTTCTAGAAAAGAAGGGATATGAGGTGTTAAATTTTGGCACCGACACCAATGAAAGTATGGATTATCCCGATAGCATTCATCCGGTAGCCCATGCTATTGAAGGAGGAAAAGCTGTTTTAGGTATCATCCTTTGTGGCAGTGGTAATGGTGCTGCCATAACAGCCAATAAACACCAAGGGATTCGAGCGGCATTATGTTGGAACAATGAATTGGTACAACTGGCGCGTCAACATAACGATGCCAATATCTTGAGTATTCCGGCCCGATTCGTATCCTTGGAACAAGCATTACAATTTGTTGAGATTTTTATCACAACTGCATTTGAAGGAGGAAGGCATCAGAATAGGGTAGAGAAGATACCCGTGATAAAGTAAAAGGAATATTTATATTATTTATTTTGGAACACCATCACCATTCTCATCCAGTAAGTGGTAAGAACTTGTTTCTTACGATACTTTTAAATGTTATCATCACGATTACACAGTTAATAGGTGGTATAGTATCTGGAAGTTTGGCATTGCTTTCGGATGCAGTACACAATTTTTCTGATGTATTGTCTCTAGTAGTGAGTTATGTAGCCAATTGGCTCACGCGGAAACGCAAACAAACCTTAACCCAAACATTTGGTTACAAGCGAGCTGAAATTGTAGCTGCTTTTTTCAATGCCGCTACTTTGATTATAATTGCCGTTTTTTTAATTATTGAAGCCATTGGCCGATTTTCGCATCCTCAGGAAATATCCGGCAATATTGTCATACTGCTTGCTTTATTGGGAATTGTTGCCAATGGTTTAGGGGTATTTTTTTTACAAAAAGACGCTTCTCATAATCTCAATATGCAATCGGCTTACCTACATTTATTGACCGATATGTTTACTTCGGTTGCTGTTTTAGTAGGAGGATTGTTGATGAAATATTTTGGTTTGTTTTGGATAGATCCTGTATTGACTATTTTAATTTCCTTGTATTTGATTTATATGAGTTGGCGTATTTTTATAGAATCCCTCAAAATTTTGATGTTGTTTGCACCTGATGAGTTGGTTATGCAGGATATTGAAAAAGCAGTGGTAGAGATAGAAGGGATTAAAAATATCCACCATGTTCATATTTGGCAACTCAATGATCATGAAATACATTTTGAAGCCCATATTGAGTTTGAAAACGATATTGCTCTTTCTGAATTTGATGTAAAGTGCGAACAAATAGAGCACCTTTTACACGACCGATTTGATATACACCACACCAACTTGCAACCTGAATTTCACAGAGATGATGCAAAGGAGTTTATCATTCAGGATTGATTGCATGCTGATTTCACGCAGATCCCGATAGCCATCGGGACAGATTTAGCAGATTTGCACAGAATATTTTACTAAAATAACCTGTACAAATTTGCATTCCAATTACAAATTTGTTCAAAAAACAAACCCTTTGTGAAGTCATTCCTCAAAGGGTTTGGTTTTTATATTAGTGAGGGCTTGACTCTAAGTCAAACCCTCACTAAACAGCCTTTACTCAAATCTATATTTCCCCAAGTCATTCAAATGTGAATGCATCAAGAAATTGCCGATTTCGTGGTTACGAGAACGGGCATGACGTAAATAGACTTCCAACGTTTTCCAATAATCATGGTCGCGTTGGGTATCAAACAGCAGTAAATAACTCATAATGATATTTCCTGCCATTTCCACCAATCTCCTCGCGTGGAAATCTAGAAAATCTTGGTTGTTGTGTATGGTAACCCTAGCTTCAACTTCTTCATATTCAAAGACCATATCAATCAAAATACGTCGATAAGATTCGGTTTCGGGTTTGATGGATGCTTGTTCGTATTCTTTCATTTGCGCCAGATAAGCACCGGTTGTAACGCCTTTAATGGCGGCAACAACTTGCAATTGGGTAGTACCTTCATAAATGGTAGTAATACGGGCATCGCGGTAAATTCGTTCTATCGGATAATCTTTCATAAAACCCGAACCACCGTGAATTTGTAAAGAATCATAAGCTATCTGATTACACATTTCAGAGGTCAATCCTTTGGCTAATGGTGTATAAACATCGGCGAGTTTTTGATATTTCTTTTGATCTTCTTTTTCTTCCTTGGTCAGATCACGTTCTGTTGCTAAATGTCCATATGCTTTGTACACATCTACAAAACGGGCGGTTTCATACAATAGCGCTCGAGAAGCAGCCAATTTAGCCTTCATAATCGCCAACATTTCATAAATAGCTGGAAACTGAATAATAGGTTTGCCAAATTGATATCTTTTTTGAGCATAGGTTAAGGCTTCACGGTAGGCAGCTTCGCTGATTCCAACAGATTGTGCAACAATACCCAAACGAGCACCATTCATCAAGGACATTACATATTTTATCAAACCAAATTTGCGATTACCGCAGAGTTCTACCGGTGCATCTTTATAGACGATTTCGCAGGTTGGCGAGCCTTTAATACCCAATTTATTTTCGATGCGTCGAATGTTGATACCACCTTTCTTTTTATCATGGATAAACATGGAAAGACCACGCGCATCGATAGTATTGTCTTCACTTCTGGCCAAAACCAGTGAAATGTCACCATCTCCATTGGTAATGAAACGTTTGACTCCATTGAGGACCCAAGTGCCTTTTTGTTCGTCGAAACTCGCTTTGAGTGCTACAGCTTGCAGGTCACTACCGGCATCGGGTTCGGTCAATGACATCGCCATGGTTTCGCCTTTGCAAACACGAGGTAGAAAATTTTCTTTTTGTTCGTCGGAACCAAATTCGTGAATGGTTTCGGCACAATCCTGTAATCCCCAAATATTCACAAAACTGGCATCGGCTCTAGAAACGATATCAGCTGCCATAATGTATGGAGTTATAGGAAAATTCAAGCCTCCAAATTCGCGAGGCAATGTGATTCCCATCAAACCGGCTTGGGTGATGGCATCGATATTTTCTTGAGTTCCTTTTGCGTATTGAACGCGACCATTTTCCAATTTAGGACCATCGTGATCGACAGATTCTGCATTGGGTGCTATGATTTCACCACTTATTTCACCTACGATTTCCAAGATTTGAGCATAACTATCCATAGCATCTTCAAAATCTTGCGGAGCAAAATCAAAGTCATCTTTATGCGCAAATCCATTTTCTTTGAGAGAAACTATTTTTTGCATCAATGGATGAGATAAGTGAAATTGTAAATCGGGATTATCTGTGAAAAAATTTGACATAATTAATATTTTTTAAATTCCAATATTTTAAATTCCAAATTCCAACTTTTTTGGTATTTGTAATTTGAGATTTGGTGCTTATTTGGTGTGTTCTCTGTAATATTTAATCATTTTTGGTATCACGTTTTCCACTTTTCCGGTGATGACATAATTGGCGATCTTATTGATAGGCGCATTTGAATCACTATTGATGGAGATGATCAGATTGGATTCCATCATGCCGGCCAAGTGTTGTACTTGCCCTGAAATACCACATGCTATGTAGAGTTTGGGTCGAACGGTAACACCTGTTTGACCGATTTGACGAGCGTGTTCGGCAAAACCGGCGTCAACTGCAGCTCGAGAAGCACCTACTTCAGCACCCAAAACGCCTGCCAATTTGTGTAATAATTTAAAATTATCGGAAGAACCAACCCCAAAACCTCCCGCAATAATAATGGGAGCGTTTTTAATATCTATTTTTGATTCTTCTATATGTCTTTCGATGATTTTTACAATAAAATCGATTTCATCTACATATTTAGCAACCTCAAGGTTGACCAATTTACCTTTGTATTGGGGATCGACGATTTCTTTTTTCATGACGCCTTCTCGCACGGTTGCCATCTGTGGACGACAATCGGGATTGATGATGGTAGCGATGATATTACCACCAAAAGCGGGACGAATTTGATACAACAATTCGTTGTAAACATGTTTGGTTTTACTATCGGTATGGGTTCCGATTTCGAGTTCTGTGCAGTCGGCTGTCAACCCGCTTTTTAAGGCCGATGACACACGCGGACCTAAATCACGACCGATGGTGGTAGCACCCATTAAGGCAATTTGAGGTTGTTGTTCTTGGAACAATTTGACCAAAATAGAGGTGTGTGGTAGGGTAGCATAGGGAGCCAAACGGGTATCATCGGCAGTGTACAATGTATCTACACCATAAGGAAACAATTCCTTATCCAAGCCTTTGAGGTTGTGACCGATTAATACGGCTTCCAATTTGCATTTGAGTTGGTTGGCCAATGATCGCCCTTTTGTAAGTAATTCGAAACTCACATCCGAGATTTTGCCCTCTACTAGTTCTATGTATACGATGATGTTGTTCATTGTGTGTTAATTTTATTTAATTCATTTTGGTTATCATGATTGAGACAAGGCATACCTTGTCTTTACAATGACCAAAATCTATCCAACAATATGACTTTCAACTAATTCCTTCATTAACTCATCCATATCTTCATCCATATCGGTGAAAGTTTTGGTTTCTACTGCTTGGAAAATGATATTGTCTACCTTCTTAACTTTGGTAGGTGAACCGGAAAGACCGAGTTGTTCGTGATCAACGGTGATATTGTTTACACCCCATTCTTTGATGGTAAGGTGTGTATGAGCAATAGCCGATGCCAGATAATCGTCATTATTTTCTTGACGATTGCTCATGGTAGAGGCGTGTTTGTATTTCATCAAGCGTTTGGCATTACGAGGACGACAATGTGGAGCTGTATTATTGACCGTAATGACCAAAGGAAATGGACATTCTACCGTTTCTACACCGTGTTCCAAACGTCGTTTAACTTGTATGGTTTGATCTGTAATTTTGATGATTTCCTCAGCATAAGTCACCTGTGGGATACCTAATTTTTCAGCTACCTGTGGTCCTACTTGGGCGGTGTCACCGTCAATAGCCTGACGACCACTAAAGATGATGTCCACGTCTTTGATTTCGCGAATGGCGCTTGCCAAAGCATAGGATGTTGCCAATGTATCACTTCCCGCAAATGCTCGATCGGTTAATAAAATACCATCATCGGCACCTCGATAAAAACCTTCTTTTAGGATTTCGACAGCTCTAGGTGGACCCATGGTGAGTAAGGTAATGGTTGACCCTGGAAATTGGTCTTTCACTCTCAATGCTTGTTCCAAAGCATGTAAATCTTCCGGATTGAAAATTGCAGGCAAAATAGAACGGTTGATGGTACCATCGGCTTTCATAGCATCTTTACCGGCTTTGCGTGTGTCGGGCACTTGCTTGGCTAGTACTATGATATTGAATTTCTTCATTATTGAGTTGATTGGTTAATATGTTATCTAGGTTGATTGGTTAATTAATTTAGTTAATGGAACTGTTTAGGCTTAATAATCAGTTAACTAAATCAACCAATTTACGAAAAAGACAAAATAAACAAATGTTTATGAATTAAATAATGATGAAAGTCAGGGTTTAAATTTTGGGAATTGAATGTTTGTACTATTTTTATACAAATTTTTCAAATGCTTCATTACATTCATCAACTGGAGGCTGTTTTCTTAGAAAATGCCAATCCAATTAGAGCCAAACAGCAAATTCAATACATGCGCAATCAATTCAGCGGTTTTGGAATTCCTTCTCCTTTACGTAACGAATTGCAAAAACCTTTTTTCGACCCAAATCATTTACCTACGAAAGAAACCGCATTCGAAATCATCAAATTATTATGGGAAAAACCCGAACGAGAATATCAGTATTTTGCCATGCAACTGGCTTTTAAATATGTGAAACTTCAAGAAATCAACAATATAGATTTTTATGAATGGTTGATTTCCCATAAAAGTTGGTGGGATACTGTGGACTATATTGCCCCTGAATTGGTTGGTAAGTACTTTCAAAAATTTCCTGAAATGCGGGATGTTACGGTAGAAAAGTGGTTGGATTCCGGAAATATTTGGTTGCAAAGAAGTTGCTTGATTTTTCAACTGAAATACCGTGAAAAAACCGATGCTGAATTTTTGGCTCAAAACATCAGTAAACTATTGGGAAGCAAGGAGTTTTTTATCAATAAAGCCATTGGATGGAGTTTGCGCCAATATGCAAGATATAATCCACAATGGGTTCTTTGTTTTGTAGAAAACACACCCGAATTGGCAGGATTGAGTAGGAGGGAAGCGATAAGGAGGATAAAATAGTTACTTTTCAATATCTAAAGTTACAAAAAGACAAATGGAAGAACGCAATTGAAAAATTATTAAAAACCTGAGTTAGATTCTTTTTTTTGGATTATAAAAAATCTTCCTTGATCAATTTTTAAAAATTAAACTTTAAAAAAAGGTTGGGCGTAAATCCCAATGAAGTATATTCCTGAGTGGTATAATCTGCGTTGAAAGTGGATTCCAAGGAACTGTATTGTCTTTGGTATTCTTTACTGAGAATATTTTGTTGGTTGTAAAGATTGAAAATCGAAAAACCAACGGTTACTTTCCAATGATTTTGATTGGAAAACTGATACATTCCCGAAACATCCATTCGGTGAAATGGAGGCAATCGGTGTGAGTTGAAAGAAACCACTTGATTGTCTTCATCCAATAAACTATATGGTTTGCCGGTATGCCAATTCCAACCCAAAGCCATCGAAAATCGATTCCACTTTTTAAAAACCGATAAATTTAATGCGTGATGTATATCCGAATTTGTCGGAAAGTATTGATTTTCATTTAAGTTGTCAAATCTATTTTGAGAATTTTGATAGGAATATGTCATCCATGCACGCCAATCTTTAGTGCTTTTTTGAATCAAAATATCCATTCCTTGTGTGAATTCCTGACCTTGGTGTATTTCTGAATCAAACCGATTGAAAAATCCGAAAGTTAAAGAAGTTATACCAGAGGTATTTTTGTAATATAAATCGGCATCTAGCAACCAGTTATTGCGTTTATAAGTTATACCACCCGTAATTTGTTGACCCGTAATAATGGGATAATCGGCTTGATTACTCAAAACCCATACATAGTTTTCCAAACTCAAATCATTGGTGACACTTTCCTGAATTTGACTCATAATCTGACTTTTCTTTTCATAGGTCAAATGTCCAAGCCAATACTGGGAAAAGGTTTTTTGTAAGGAAAAGCGTGGCTCAAAGCTATGGGAAAGGATGTTGGCATAAAAGTTTAATCGGGTACCGACCTGTAAAAGCCAATCACTATGGTTATATTTGAATTGGGCATAACCCACATGGCTGATGTTGTACAAATGTTTTTGATTTAGAATCAAACTCCAATCCTGATTAGCATTGGTAAATGCGTGAGAGATATCGTTGCCCAACAATTGATAACCGTATTCCAATGAAGTTTGATTATTTATCAAATGACTGAAATTCAATTCGATACCAGAGTCTATAATGCGGTTGAGTTTGGTAAAAGTTTCAAAATCATCATTTGTATATCGTTGGTTTTTAACATAATCAAAACCGTAAACCGAATAAAACAACAATAGATTTTGGCTGAAATGCTCTGTAAAGTAATGTTTCCAATGCAGGCTATATCCCTGATTGTCTATGTTCATCAAATCTGTTTTTCGGGTATTGATTTCGTCGAGCGTAGTAAAATCCAAATAGTTATCAATCCAAATGGTACTCAGAGAAAATAGGTTGTTTTGGTTTGGTTGATAATTGAGTTTTAAAGTATAATCTTGATAGCGAAATTGATTTTCTGAATCAAATTTTTTGAAATCGGTGTTTTGGAAAACTTTTTTGGCCAATTGGTTGAAAGTAGGTGTTTGCAACCATTCTGTATAGGATTTTCTACCGGAAACCTGCAAACTCATTTTATCTCGAATCAATGGAGTATGCAGTAAAACATCGACGTTAATTCCATTTAATCCAAAGCTCATTTCAGTTTGATTGGCTATTTTTTCAGTGGATTGTAATTCAATCACACTGGCTATGCGTTCTCCAAATTTTGGATTGGTGCCTTTGAAATAAAAATTTACTTTATCAACCACATTCGGATTAAATCCTGAAATCATTCCAAATAAATGTCCCGGATGATAAATTCTAATTCCATCCCATAAAATGAGATTTTGGTCGATGCTTCCACCGCGAACATGAAGACCTGTGGCTGTTTCATTGGGACTGATTACGCCTGGTAATTGTTGTAAGGATTGAAGCACATCAGCATCGGTTATTCCTGAAAGTAATTCCACTTTTTGAGGGTAAACAATGACTTTTTCGGTTGTTTTATTGATCCCTTTGGTCAATAGACCGCGTACAATAACTTCGTCTAGACATTCTATTTTTTCACAGTCATCTGTATTTCTTATAACAACAGAATAGTATCGGTCATCAATTTTGAGTACTTCAAGATTTGTTTGTTTTTGAATAGCATCATGAACCTGTTGAAGTGTGTAATCGAGAGAAATTAAAGTTATGTTTTCCGCTGCAACATGGGTATCCAAATAGGAATACCTCACATTAAATTTTTGAGAGAGTATTTGTAGGACTTTTTCCAAGGGTAATTGATCAAATTGCAAAGAATGCTTTTCAGGCTGTTGTGCCCAAAGAGGTATCAAAATCAAAAAAAAATACAAGAGCGATACAATACGCCTCATTCTTTACAACGATTTAAAAGCCACTAATATACGAAAGAATTATTTCGCATAAAAGTGGCATTTCCTAATTAACCTATTTTCCCTAATTTTGGTTCAAAGTAGGTTCAAACAACGCTACTTTGGAATCTCTAATTTTATAATGAAGTTTCACCGGAAAACAGATTGATTTCAATGCTGTATCAAAATCGGTATGGGTGAAACTACCTGTGAATATCACCTTTTTATATTTTTCAGGATATTGAATTTGAACGCCAAACTGGTTTTCCAAGGCATTTAATACAACAAAGAAAGGCACACTAGTAAAACCGGATTCGCCAGTAATCCAAAGCGGTTGAAGTGCTGTTTCTGTTTGATACACCAATTGAGAATCAAATATTCTAATTTTTTTTCTAGGTGTTAAAATGCTAGTATTATCACCCGATTTAACTTCGACCTTTCCTTCAAAACAGGTTACTTCAAACCAGTTGGGTCTGGAAATAACATTGAATTTGGTACCCAAAACTTTCACCTTACCTTGATTGGTTTTTACGGTAAATGCTTGGCCTTTTTCCACTTCAAAATAGGCTTCGCCAACGAGTGTAATTTGCCGACGCCATGAAAATAGTTTTGGGTAAGAAACCTCCGAATGGCTATTGAGGACTACCACCGATTTATCGGGTAGCAAAATGGATTTTGTACTTCCTATTGTAGCAGTAGCAGATTGTGTAAAACCAAAAAACTGATAAAGACCAAGAAGGAAAAGCATTGATGCGGCAACACTTAAATATTTCCAAAGAGGTTGTATTTTGGGTTGCGTTTTCTTTTGAGTTTGCGTCAATTTTTGACTGAGTTCTTGCCAATTTTGCTCCATATTTGGAGAACTGAGTTTCAACTTAGAAGATCCGGATTTTATTTTTTGATATATCATGAAATCCTCAGTTGATACCAAACTTTGAAATTGGACATCAGTAATCTGATCAGACATCCAGTCTGACAAATATTGATCTGATAGAATTGTTTTTTGAATCATTTAATTAAATTTAAATATTTCCAATTTCTTTCCGCAAAACCAACAAGGCTTGATGCATGCGCTTTTCAACAGCTTTTATACTGATTTCCAGCATGGCTGCTATTTCATTATAGGATTGGTTTTCAATTCTGTTCATAAGAAAAACAAGCCTTTGTTTTTCAGGTAAATTTTGAATAGCCAGCTCCAATTTCGTTTGAAATTCTTGTTCCAAAACCAAAAATTCGGGAGATTCCAGATGTATTTCGGATTGTTGAAATTGATTTTCAAATCGCAATACCACTTTGTCGTGTTTCAACTGGTTCAATGCTTGGCGAATGGCTGTCGTAAACAGATAACTCTTTGCTTTTTCTACTGTTACACTTTGACAATTTTCCCAGAGAATAACAAAGGCATTTTGAGCGGTATCCTCGGCGCGTTGCACATTACCAAATTTAAAAACCAAAAAATTCCGTAACAACTTAAAATAGGATAGATATACAGATTTATAAACCGCATCAGCACAAACATTAACCTTTTCGTATATCACACTCATATTTTCTAATTAGTTGAAAACAACGGTTTTGTTACTTTTGGGAATTTTCACGATGTAATAAGGTTGGGAAATGACACATGTAGCATCACCTGCCGGATTGACCTTTTCAACATCTATTATAATTTCAGTATCGTTTTCGTAAATGGAATTAATTTCCAAACCATGTCCTCCATTGCCATATATTTGATCAAATACTGCCACTAACATATAAGTCTCAAAATCAATATCCGTTTCAGTAAAACCCGAACTATACGAGTTGTAGGTATCCATTTGGGAAATTAAATCCAACCATGAAACTTCATTTGAGATGACTATATTTTGTTGAGCTATATTTTCCGAACCCATAAGATTGCCTTTACCTATTAGGGTTGGTATTATTTCTGTTTCTTCAATAATGGAACAGTTTGAAAAAAATCCAACTAAAAATAAGAATATTAATATTTTGATTGTTTTAAAATTCATTGAAAAATATTAAATATTACTCGCAAAATTCATTGATGTGATTAATAAATGCTTGCTGGCTGTTTAAAGTAAAGGTTTGAGAGCCTGTTGGAGTATTGGCAAATGTTACCACAATTGGATAAACCAAATTTGGTACAGGAGCCACATTGGGAAAATAGTATTGCAATAAGTCTCCATTTGAATTGATAGTAATTACAGCACCTTCATGCATGACTTGTACCGGGTAAGCTATCGTAAAACAGGTGCCTAATAAAGATCCGAAATTAAAACTATTTGTGTTTTGACAATCGATAAAATCAGCTTGTGAATATCCTTCACATTCGGCATGACAAGCATTTTCAAAGGTGATTATTCCATTGGGACCTTGTACACATACCGGTGCATAAATGGCAGGACATACACATCCGTCATTGCCACCACAATTGGGACTTTCCCATTCCAAAACGGTGTAACAATCGGGTGTATCATTGATGGAAATTCGGATATAATCATGATTCAATTCACTATCCGGGAAATTGGAAATGGTAATGGGTAATTGGGCAAGAGGATACGTTCCTACGTGTACATTATCACGTGCATAAACGTCAAACAAAGCGTTTTCAGCATTGTTGTAGTTAAAATCAATGGTCAATTCATAAGTATCATCGGCATTACAATCTCCTACGGTTACTTCCAAGTTAAATACTTCACAGTCAAAACCATTATTACAAGAAACAACATCATCTTGCGTATAGCCTTCACATTCGGCAAAACACATATTACCAAATTCCACAACGCCATTACCTGTATCTATACACACCGGACTGTAATATTCGGGACAAGCACAACCTTCATCCGAATCGTTACAACTGTCAACTAATTCATTAAATGCATAGAGGTTTGCTATACTTACGGTTGTTCCCTGATACATCACTGTAATTGGGAATACAATTTCTGCCTGATATCCATTGGTTTGGGTATTGAGAAATGCCAAAAACGCCTGAACATCATCAATTGCTACATTCTGTCCGTTTTCTGAAGTCACGTAAATGGGGAAAACAATATCAAAACAAAAAGTATTTACAACATCATCATTGATCGAAGTAAAATCACAACTTTCCAGCAATGCGATTAATTCAGATTCCGTAGAAATGGTTTGGGTAACATTATTCAAAATCACTTGAAAAGGCATTTTGATTCCGGTTATATAATGCACCGAATTTTGACTTTCGAGCACTTCAACCAAGCCGTTAAAACTGTTGATTGTTATAATGTTTTCATTGTTGTATATCAATTGAAAGGGATAAACAAACTGAAAACACAAAGATTCGGGATTGATATTGGAAACCGATTGGTCACCTATTTGATTGCTAATTTGGTTGATAATCGTTTGAAGCGAAATGCTTTCTTGAGCAGTAAACCCATCATCATTCAAATCTATGTAATTATCATCTTGACATGAATTAAAAACAAGAATTGAAAAGAAAAAAGTAACCAGTAAAAATTTAAGATAACGCATATGATACATAATTTTTGTTTCAAATGTATAACAATTCAAGGATTCAATACCCTACTTTTTAAAAAAGCTAAGTATAAAAAATTTTGGAATAAAGTCAAAAAAAGATACTTTTACACGCTAAAAAAAGAATTATGCAAACCAAATTTGTAAAGCTATGAAAAATCACGAACTCGAATTGGCCCGTAATTTTGTGGAAAACACGAGCCGAAATCTCTTTTTAACCGGTAGAGCCGGTACTGGTAAAACCACTTTTTTACGTTACATTAAGGAACATTCGCAAAAAAGACTGGTAGTTGTAGCACCAACAGGCGTTGCAGCCATTAACGCGCAAGGCGTCACAATTCATTCCTTTTTTCAATTGCCATTTGGACCCATTTTAACCCAAACCTCAGAATCTAACCTCATTCAAAGTAAATTTAACAAAAGAAAAATTGACATTTTACGATCGTTGGATTTATTGATTATTGACGAAATCAGCATGGTTCGTGCCGATTTATTGGATGGCATTGACCAAATTTTAAAAAGATTCAATCACCGAAAAAAACCGTTTGGAGGCGTACAGGTTTTAATGATAGGTGATGTACAACAATTGGCACCTGTTGTCAAACAAGATGAATGGCATCTCATTTCAAAATTCTACGAAACCCCTTTTTTCTTCAGTAGTAAAGCCTATAATGAAGCACAAGTCTTGACCGTTGAATTACAAAAAATTTACCGTCAGGAAGATAAAAAATTTATTGATTTACTCGAAGAAGTCAGAAACAATCAACTCACGAATAAATCATTACAAATACTCAACGAAAGGTATCAACCGCAGTTTATTCCTCATCCCGATGAAGGTTACATTACCTTGACCACTCACAACAACACGGCTGAAAACATCAATCTGAAGGAAATGAAAAAACTTCAGGAAAAGTCTTATTTTTTTAAAGCCACTGTTAAGGGGATTTTTCCCGAGTATGCTTATCCGACTTTTGAAGAACTGGAATTGAAAGAAGGCTCACAAGTCATGTTTATCAAAAACGATTCGGATGCTGAAAAGAGATATTTCAATGGGAAGATAGGTAAGATTATCGAATTGGATGAAGAAAATATCACAGTACAATGTCCCGAAGACTCGGAACCTATAGAGGTAAAAATCGAAAAATGGGAAAATTACAACTACACGATTAATCTAGTGAATCAGGAAATTGAAGAAGAAGTAATCGGGAGTTTTGAACAGATACCCTTGAAATTGGCATGGGCCATTACCATTCACAAGAGTCAGGGGTTGACCTTTGAAAAAGCTATTATTGATGCCCAATTGTCTTTTGCGCATGGTCAAACTTATGTAGCTTTGAGTAGATGTAAAACCTTGGAAGGTATGGTGCTGCTTTCCAAAATAAGTGCCCATGCGGTCATCAACGACGCCAGAGTTTCCACTTTTTCGGATGATGTCAGAACCCACATGCCCGATGAAAACAGGCTTCAGGAAGACATGAAAAGGTTTCAATTGGATTTGTTGGAAGAATTATTTGATTTTAAAAGTTTGATTTTCCCATTGAATGCCTTGATAGGAACGTTTAATAAAAACTCGAACACTCTTATAGGCCATGTTTTAGATCCCTTGAGAGTAGTGAGAGATGCCATACAAGACGAACTTCAAAAAACCAGTAACCAATTTAAGATTCAATTGGAACAAATGAGTCAGCAAGTGGCAAACCCGGAAGCAGATTCCAAGATTCAAGAGAGAATTGTCAAAGCCATTCAATACTATCAAAAATTCCTCGAAGATAAAATTCAACCCAATCGAGAATCCTTGTCCTACACGACCGACAACAAAGAAGTTAAAAAGGAATTTGAGAAATTTCTGGACGAACTAGACGCATTGATTCATTTGAAGAAAGTGTGTTTAAATGGATTAAAGGATGGCTTTAAAGCGCATACTTATTTGGAATGTAGAGCCAAAGCCCATCTGCTCAACACCGAGAAACCCAAACCCAAAAAGATGGCTGCCTTTACCAATACCAAACATCAGATCCTTTTCGAAGAATTGAGAGATTTGAGAAGAGAGTTGGCCGAAATTGAAATGGTAGAAATGTATCAGATTTTCACGCAAGCGTCTTTGTTTGAAATCTGTGAAAAGCTACCCCAAAACCTGTCCCAACTCAAAAAAATAAACGGCATCGGTCAGGTGAAACTCAGAAAATACGGGGAAGCTATATTAGACTTGGTTTTAGCTTACTGCGACCAAAACGACCTACAAGTAGATACCACAGAAGAACCCGAAGTAGAAAAACCCAAGAAACCCAAACCAGTCAAAGGAGCAACAAATCGCATCAGTTTGGAATTGTTCAAACAAGGCAAGTCGGTTTCCGAAATTGCATCCGAAAGATCTTTGACACCAACTACGATTGAAACCCATTTGGCCAGTTTTGTCGCCACAGGTGAAATCAAAGTCACCGATTTGATGTCTGCAGAAAAATATGAAAAGCTTCTCAAAGTGATGACCGGAATCAAATATGAAAATCTCACCGATTTGAGAGCCCAAGTTGGTGAAGAATATACCTACGGCGAATTGAGATTGGTTACAGAAGACCTTAAAGCCAGAGCTAATTTGGAATAAATGGAATTCCCAATCAAGTATTATTGGGTACTGTGAGAATCTTTTCATACTT
>JAABRF010000021.1 GCA_011391075.1 Flavobacteriia bacterium
ATGAAAAATTTATACCGAAATATGGAATCCGTTTTTGAAACATTTACAAGTTTTGCCACCTTTATTTTGGGTAATTCCATCACCTTTATATTGGCCTTGATTGCAATAATCATATGGATATACAATAGAGGTACTTTCTTTAACCAAGATATACATGAAGGGTTTAGAGACATCATTCACGGACTGACTTTTTTAAGTCTATTCATCATCCAAAAATCTTACAACCATTATACAGCAGCCATACATGTCAAAATGAATGAATTGATCGCTTCCCATGAACCGGCTAACAACTCCGTCATCAATACCGAAAGTAAAACCGAACACGAAATCATAGCGCTTTCCAAAGAATACAATGAGTTGGCTGAAATAAGCAAACTTGAAAGTGAAATTGAAAAAGAAAAGCAAGATGATCTTAACCCATCAAAATAAACTTTATTAATTCCTAAAACATCACATCATGTCTAAAGAAAAAAACAACAAGAAAGAATCTGCTAAAAAACTTCCTTTACTGAATTTGAAGGAAAAAAGAGCAGCCAAAGCCCTAAAACGCGAAGGAAAAAACAGCATTGAAACCGAAGTAATCAAAGCAAAATAATAGCTTCAATACTTCTAATAGCTATCTAAACTTTAAGAACTTTAAGAACTTTACAAACTTTACAAACTTTACAAACTTTACAAACTTTACAAACTCTATAAACCCAAACCCATGATCAAAGTAAACAAACACGGCATCATCCTTCAAAAAACAACGCTTGGTTTTGAAAACGAAGCAGTTTTGAATCCTGCTGCCATCCAAGAAGGAAATAAGGTGCATATGTTTTATAGAGCGGTGACCAAAAACAACTATTCCAGTATTGGATATTGCCTATTGGAAGGCCCATTGACGGTAATTAGTCGAAAGGATACACCTGTTTTATTCACCCAATTTCCTTATGAATCACAAGGACTGGAAGATCCGCGTATCGTGAAAATTGAAGATACTTACTATTTGACCTATACGGCTTATGACGGAATCAATGCACTCGGGGCATTGGCTACCTCAAAAGATTTAATACATTTTGATAAAAAAGGATTGATTGTTCCCCTATTAACCTTTGTGGATTTTTTGCGCTTGGCTGAATCCAAAAGTAAATTAAATCAAAAATACATTCGCTACAACGAACACAATCGCGCTTATGAAGACAGCGGTGAAGAAGTGTATTTATGGGATAAGAATGTGGTTTTTTTCCCTCGTAAAATTGATGGTAAAATCAGTTTTTTACATCGCATCAAACCCGATATACAAATCGTAGTAGCCATTGATTCTATCGAAGATTTAACTCCGGAGTTTTGGCAAAATTATTTCCTTCGCATGAATGATTATATAGTTTTAGCTCCCAAATATGATCACGAAGTCAACTATATAGGCGCCGGTTGTCCACCTATAGAAACCGAAGCTGGATGGCTCTTGATATACCACGGCGTTCACGATACCATCAAAGGGTATGTGTATTCGGCATGTGCAGCTTTGTTAGATTTAAAAAATCCTCAGTTGGAAATTGCCAGATTACCCTATCCTTTGTTTTTTCCGGAAATGCAATGGGAACTCAAAGGCGAAGTAAACAACGTTTGCTTCCCCACCGGAACAGCCTTGTTTGATGATGAATTATACATTTATTACGGCGCAGCCGACGAACGAATTGCTTGTGCTTCGGTGAGCTTGTCCGAATTGGTGCAAGAATTATTGCAATTTCAAAAAACCTAATACATGAATCTTTCCCATTTTTAAAATGCACTTTCTCTTGGATAAGCGAAATTAAGATCATTTTAGACCAACCAATTAAAACACAATCTGATGAAAACTTCAACTACCAACCTTCAAAAAACAAATAAAACCATACTGCGATCCAAAGCCGTAAAAAAAAATTCGGTCCCGATAGCAAGCAAAACTAAGCAGATCAGTAAAGAGATTGAAGTTCCCGAGATTTTATTCATTACGTCGTATCCGCCTAGAGTTTGTGGCATTGCTACCTATTCCCAGGATTTAATTACAGCATTGGAAACCAAATTTGATCAGTCTTTTCAAATCAGAATTTGCCCGATAGAAACTGAAAACGAAACGCATACCTATTCCTCAAACATCACCCATGTTCTCAATATTGATTCAAAAGCTTCTTTTGAGCAATTAACAGTTGATATCAATCAAAACCCAAAACTCGAAATGGTGTTGATCCAACATGAATTCGGATTGTTTCGAAATAAAGAAACCGAATTACAAGATTTTTTATTGACACTCAACAAACCCATTATCATCGTGTTTCATACGGTCTTACCACACCCGATAGAAACTGTGAAAACACATGTTCAAAAAATGGTCTTTTTAGCCAGTTCGATTATCGTGATGACCCAAACCTCAGCCTCTATTTTGAATAAGGAGTATCAAATTCCCTTGGAAAAAATAAATGTCATTCCACACGGAACGCATTTGGTCGCCCATACCGACAAACATATTTTAAAACAAAAACATCACATCAAAAGTAGAAAAGTACTTTCCACATTCGGATTGCTGAGTTCGGGCAAAAGCATAGAAACTACTTTAAAGGCACTTCCGGCTATTATTGCCAAAAATCCTGATGTCTTGTTTTTGATTATTGGAAAAACCCATCCATCCGTGGTGAAAAGTGAAGGCGAACAATACCGTGATATGCTATATGAACGCGTAAATGAATTGAAATTGCACAATCATGTCAAATTTGTAAATCAGTTTTTACCCTTACCCGAATTGTTGGATTATTTGCAAATGACCGATGTTTATTTGTTTACTTCCAAAGATCCAAACCAAGCAGTGAGTGGTACTTTTGCTTACGCCTTGAGTTGCGGTTGTCCCATCGTATCTACCCCAATTCCACATGCCAAAGAAATTTTAAACCAATCAACCGGTATCAGTATTGATTTTGAAAATTCGGAACAATTGGCTCAAGCGGTCAATAATTTATTGGAAAATGACACTTTCAGAACCCAATGCAGTTTAAATGGTTTACACACCATGGCTAAAACAGCTTGGGAAAATTCCGCTATTTCCCATGCCAGATTATTCGGAAAAACGAGTAAACAAAAGCTGGTATTGGATTATAAAATCCCGGCAATCAATCTCAAACACATCCGTAAAATGACAACGGATTTTGGAATGATACAGTTTTCCAAAATAAATCATCCCGATTTACAATCCGGATATACGCTAGATGATAACGCCAGAGCATTGGTCGCATTAGGACAGCATTTTCAATGGTCAAATGACGCATCCGATTTACATCTGATTCAGTTGTATGTCCATTTTATAGCCTATTGCCTACAACCCGATGATTCTTTTTTCAATTATGTAAACGAAAACAGAGAATTTACACTTCAAAACCATGAAACCAATCTCAACGATGCCCATGGCAGAGCGATTTGGGCTTTGGGATATACCCTTTCTCTGAAAAATATTTTACCCCAAACATTGGTTAATGAAGTTGAAATATTATTTTCAAGAGCCATAAATTCGGTGCTGAAAATTCACTCTACTCGTTCGATGGCATTTATCATCAAAGGCCTGTATTTTGCAGGATTGGAAAATGATAAAACCCAATATGAAAATATACTAATCGAATTATCCAACAGATTAGTACAAATGTACCGACATGAAAGAGATGAGAATTGGCAATGGTTTGAAAGCTATTTGACCTATGGTAATAGCCTCATTCCCGAAGCATTGTTATGTGCTTATCAAGCAACCGGATTATTGATTTACAAAGAAATTGCAAAAGAATCATTTGATTTTTTATTGTCAAAGACCTTTCACAACAATACCTTGAAAATCATTTCCAATAGTGGTTGGATGCACAACAATCAAGTGACGACCTATAATGAAGTAGGAGGAGAACAACCCATCGATGTGGCTTATACCCTTATGGCATTAGCAAGATTTAAAGAAGTTTTTCCCCAACAGCATTACGGTGCCAAAATGAAAATTGCTTTCAATTGGTTCTTGGGTAAAAATCATTTGCATCAAATCATGTACAATCCCAGTACCGGTGGTTGCTATGACGGATTGGAGAAAGATTATGTCAATTTAAATCAAGGAGCCGAATCTACCATCAGCTATTTATTGGCTCGAATGACCATTGAAAATGCCGTAAATCCCAAAAAGACAGATTGCTTTCCGGCTTTTTTGGAATTAGAACAAATCCTGTTTTTAAATGCCTGAAAGGTGTGAATCATATAACAAATAGAAATTGTTATATAACAGTTAAGACTCAGATTAGGGTCAACTTTGTAGGGTAATAAAGTCAAACATTTTAATTTCTATTACCATGAGTTTCTTTAAATTTTTCTTTTCTTTTTTGATATTTATCATATACGTTTTGAGTCATGCTCAAAGTGAAGTTAAACCCAAATTTGGATTCAAAGCGGGCGTTAATTTATCAAATGTAAATACCAAAACTCCGGATGAAGAAAATATATTGACCGGTTACCATGTAGGCGTTTTTGGAAAAATCCCTATAAATGAGGTGATAGCTATTCAAATGGAAGCCGTATATACTACAAAAGGAGCAAAATTGACTTACCACAATTCAGTTGTAGATGGAACGGCAAAATTCAATTTGAATTATATCGAAGTGCCGATTTTATTAGTCGTCAATTTCACACCTCATATCAATATTCATGTGGGTCCTTATGTGGCTTATTTGACAGATGGAAAAGTGACCAATGAAGGAGATGTTACTTTATTTGACTTCGAAAACAATATCGATACAGACCATTACAACAAATGGGACGCTGGAATCATTACCGGTTTGGGAGTTGATTTCGACGCCTTCAGTTTGGGAGTCCGTTACAATTACGGATTGACAGTAGTAGGCAAAGAAGATACCTACAATGCTTGGACCTATACATTTCCCGATGGCAAAAACAACGTTTTATCGCTTTACTTGTCTCTCGCTTTAAATTAAATTAACAATTAAATTTTTATATCATGAACAATTTATTATACATCGTCGCAGTCGTTTTGATTATTCTATGGGCAGTTGGATATTTTGGATATTCCGCCAATGAATTAATACACATTCTTCTAGTACTTGCAGTTGTAGCCATTTTGGTTAGAGTCATACAAGGAAGAAAAGTTTTATAACAACCTTTTGGTATGGCAAAGTGCTATACTACTACTTAATTTTTTAAATACAATACAATGAGATCACACAAATTATTATTAGGATTGATCGGTGGCGCAGCTGCCGGAGCCTTATTAGGAATTCTTTTCGCTCCCCACAAAGGATCCAAAACCAGAAAGAGAATCTTCAACAAAGGAAAAGATTATGCTGATGAAATGAAAGGGAAACTAGGAGGATTGATGGAAAATTTTACCGAAAAATATGAAAATATTGTAGGTCATGATTTAAAACCAGCCGACAAAACCCAAAATTAATAGTGGAAACCCCCGAACCTATTTCTGAGTTCAGAGATAGGTGATGGGTTTTGCTTAACCTTAAAATAGATACCATTATGAAAACTATAAAAATATTAAAATTCAGCAGTTTATTACTGTTTGTATTATTAGTGGGAATGACCTCTTGCTCCAAAAAAATTGTTTTTCAAAACTCTTCTGTCGTTCCTGCAGCCCGCGGTAAAGTAACAGTTGACCTCGATAAAAACGCCAATTATAATATTAAAATTTATATCACCAACCTAGCCGAAGTGGAACGATTGAATACGCCCAATAAAACTTATGTCATTTGGATGCAAACCGACGAAGGTTATTACAAAAACCTGGGACAATTGGAGAGTTCTTCTGCTAGTATGTCTACTAAATTAAAAGCTACTTTCGAAACAGTTTCTGCCTTCAAACCTGTCAGAATTCTCATCACAGCCGAAGATGAAGGAAGCGTACAATATCCGGGATCAAATCTAATTCTAACTACTAACAATTTCTAAATCCCAAAGATCATGAGCCAAGATAAATCATCACTCGAATTACTTTTCGAAAAAGTTGAAAACCTCAGTAATACCACACACAAACTTTGGAATTTAGTGGGTTTAACCAAATATTCCGAAGCCGCATCTGCTTTTTCAGTGCAATTGGTACTGATAGGTGTGATGATTTTCTTTGCTTTTTTTCTCAATATTGGATTGGCATTGCTCATCAATGACTATCTTGAGAAAATGTATCTTGGATTTTTTATCATCGCAGCAGGCAACTTGTTTGTCGCCATTTTTATAAGCCTATTTCTGAAAAATACCATCCAATTAAAAATGAAAAATTACCTCATTTCTAAATATTTTAAAAAATCTTTTACGGATGAATTTTCTCAAAATCGTATCCTAATGGAAACCATTGAAGCTTATAAAATCAAACAAATACAAGAAATTCAACTGCTCAAAGAACAAGTTTTACTGATAGAAGCCAATCTCCAACCCATAAACCTTATCAAAAATGGGGTTTCTCAATTGACGTCTGCTTTTGATGTCAAAACCAATATGATGGATATAGCCCTGCATTGGGTGACGCATTTTTTCAATAAAAAAAGTAAGTATATCGAATAATAATACACAAATTACAGCTTACCCCAAAGACAGACATAACCAAAGTTGTCATACAAGAGCCCAAATAAAACAACTAAAAGACTTTTATATAGATTGTGTTAATCATCCGATGATTTTTTATATCATCGGATGATTTGTTTGTTCTATCGACGACTACATGGCATCAAATCACGATTATTTTCATGCACTTAATATCTCTATTCGGAGAATACTAGGATGATGCTATTGAAATGAGTAGAAAAAACTTTCATTAACTTTAAATGTTTTGAAGTTTTAAGGTAGTTTGAATCAGATGAGTCCATTGGTTATAAAAGATAATAGGGATAAGAGATGTAAGTAGAAATAATTACTTTACAGGACAACTTGTGTATTTGTTTTTTTATAAACTTATAACCCTGTACATTTGTAGTTATTATGCAACGTGATTTTTCAAATCAAACTCAATTTTATGAAAAAAATTTCTGCACTGTTTTTTTTATGTATGATAACCTTGTCACATGCCCAATCCTACCAAGTCATGTACGAAAAATACTACCATGATCAGTTGATGACCGATGAACTCCCCATCGAGTTGTTTGCCAATGCTTCCCAAACATGGGTATTTCCAAAGGCCCACCAAGATTCAATTGTTTTTCCCTACACCGGTTTTATGGTGGATCAACATCAAAAGGTGCTCAACCATATTACAATTTTACGAGATTACGCCAAAATAGGAGCACAAGACACTTTGTCTGCCCAAAAATACACCTATGAAAAATCGGATGAAACCAAAGTAATTTTAGGTTATCTGTGTAAAAAAGCGCATACCGTAGTCAATTCCAATCAAATCGATATTTGGTATACCACTACAATTCCCGGTATAATGGGTTCTCCAACTGTACTGGGTCAAAATCTGGGCTTGGTGCTAGAAATCAATCGCAATGGAAATTTTATCATCCGAGCTTCCCATATAGAAAAAGTAAAAGAAATCCCTTCCCAAATGACAGATAGGATACAAGATATTGCTTTTTACAATGAGATTACGTACAAAGACTTGCTGTGGAAAAGTAGGTTTCAAACCATCCGTATTTTCGAAGACCAAACCATCCATTTCTCAGATCAATCAGTCAACCACAATCCTGAAGTGATGCGTTTTGCTCAAGGCACTGTTTGGGTCAAAAAAGTAAAGATGCCTCCTTTGAAAAAAGGAACTCAAATATTTGCCGAACTCAAGCAGTATTCCCAAGGAGATGCCTATGACCGTACCGGAAGCGTGTTTATCATTCCCGTACGTAAAGACACTACTTTTTTACAAGCCTTGCAAAAAGGTATTGAAAGCATACCGGTGCTACCCGGACTAAATGAAAAAAAATACCAAGGGGTAATTGCAACCCCACACTACGAACCCTTGATTGAAGTGATGCGGTTTTTTACTTCATTTGGAATCAAACAATACAACTATCTCGAACTCAAAGACAAGAAATGGCTGGAAGTCAATACCTATCGTCAGGACATTTCCGATTTGGCGCATTTAATCGATAATCAGGAAGTTTATATCGGCATTTTCATTGGCAATTACGATGCTCGTGGACATCATGTTGATTTGGAAATTACCTTTCACGAAGATGAAGTCAATCAAATGCTCCCAACATTCATCCAACCGCTTTTCAATACCGTCAACGTCATGGAAATGGCCGGACAAGATTACGCTACGATGTTTGACAATCCCAACGGTTTGAACGTGACCTTTACTTTGGAAAACGACCTCAAAGACGCCCGATTGCGGTACATTACCACCGGACATGGCGGCTGGGAAAACGGCGATGAATTTCTCCAAAAACGCAACAAGATATATGTAGATGGAAATTTGATATTTGACTTTTTGCCTTGGCGTCAAGATTGTGGATCGTATCGATTGTACAATCCGGCATCGGGAAATTTTGAAAACGGATTATCCTCTTCCGATTATAGTCGCTCCAATTGGTGTCCCGGAACCTTGACAGTTCCCGAGTATATTTTTTTGGGCGATTTAACCAAAGGAATTCATACCTTACAAATCAAAATTCAACAAGGCGAAAATGAAGGCAACTCATTTAGTTTTTGGAATGTTTCGGGAGTATTGATGGGTTGGGAATAATTGTTTTTATTGAATGAAACACGTCAAACCACCGGTCAATTTGTATACCTTTTGCGAAATCCAAAAATCTTTTAAAAAATCCAATTTAGGTTGGATATAAGCAAACTGACCAGCCTAGCATTTTCTGATAATTTAGGAATAAAACAAAAAATCACCTCTTTTTTCCCAACTCAATACCTATTTATTTTACTTTTTTTACTGTATTTTTACTCCATCTAAATTGGTCACCCGTACCGGCAATCTACCAAAATTTAAAAAAGTAACATAAATCTCAATTTCTAGAATAGATTTTTTTATCTAACAGATTCATGAACAAACTCCGCCAATTACTCTTTCCGTTTTCTTTACTTTACCAAGGCGTAACCCACACCCGCAACACCTTGTACAACCAAGGGGTTTTAAAATCCAACGAATTTGAAATTCCGTTGATCGTGGTGGGTAATCTTCGGGTAGGTGGTACCGGCAAAACGCCTATGGTGGCTTATTTGATTCAATTACTCAAACCCCATTACCGTGTCGCAGTCCTCAGCCGTGGTTACAAAAGACTTTCCAAAGGTTTTGTATTGGCCGATGCAAATACTTTAGTCGAAGACCTCGGTGACGAACCTTACCAACTCTTCCGCCAACATCCCGATTGCATCGTAGCCGTTGATGCCAATCGTACGCATGGCGTGGAACAATTGATGCAATTGGCCGTCGCTCCCGATGTCATTCTACTGGACGATGCCTTCCAACACCGGCAAATCAAAGCCGATTTCAACATCTTGCTCACCCCATACGATGATTTATATGTAGATGATACGCATTTGCCCTCAGGCAATTTAAGGGAAAGCGTGCAAGGTGCTGAAAGATCCCAAGTCATCATGGTCACCAAATGTCCTTTTGCACTCACAGAAACCGAAATGTTTGAAACCGCCCAAAAATTAAAACCGGCATTGACCCAAACGGTCTTTTTCTCAGGCATTCGCTATGCCGATGCGGTTATCAATGCACAGCATGCGATTCCATGGGATGAATTGGCTGCCTACAAGATTGTTTTGGTAACCGGCATTGCCAATCCCAAGCCTCTTTTGGATTTCCTGCAATCACATGCAATCCCATACACCCATTTGGAATTTCCCGACCATCATCATTTCTCGCCTTCCGATTGGCAAAAGATGGATCAAACATTTAAAGACTTAAACACAAATAAAAAGCTGTTTTTAACTACGGAAAAAGATTATGTTCGTATCTTTGCTACCCTTTCGCTTAAAAAGGAAGCCAAGGTTGATGATTGGTATTATGTAGGTATTGAAACCCAATTGATCCAACATCAAAACGATTTTAACAAACTTATTTTAGATTATGTGGAACAAAGTACAAGAAACCGTTCAATTCCTGAAAGATAAAGGAATTGTAAATATTGATTACGGGATTATTCTCGGTACCGGATTGGGAAATTTTACAGATAACGTAAACATCATTCAAACCATTCCTTACAGTGATATCCCTCATTTTCCTACAAGTACTGTAAGTGGTCACCATGGCGAATTGGTTTATGGAAAAGTAGGTGATAAAATTGTTTTGGCTATGAGAGGTCGCTTTCACTATTACGAAGGCTGGACCATCCAACAAACGATTTTTCCGGTAAGGGTGATGAAGTTTTTGGGAATAGATAATTTAATCGTTTCCAATGCTTCCGGTGGAGTCAACGCCCAATTTAAAGTGGGTGATATCATGGTCATTACCGATCACATCAACATGATTCCCGAACATCCTTTGCACGGTGCAAATGACGAGAGATTCGGACCTCGATTTGTAGATATGCACGAAGCTTATAACAAAAAAATGATTGCCCATTTGGATAGTATTGCCCAAAAGCAAAATATCAAAACGCAAAAAGGAGTCTACCTAGCCCTACAAGGCCCTACTTTTGAAACCCCAGCCGAATACGGTATGGTTCGTAGATTGGGCGCCGATGCAGTCGGAATGTCTACCGTTCCCGAAGTCATCGTTGCCAAACACATGAGCATGAATTGCATGGGCATTTCTGTTATTACCGATTTGGGATTGGAAGGTATCGTGGAAGAAGTTTCCCACGAAGATGTGAAAAAAGCAGCCAAATTAGCCGAAACCGCTATGGGTGTTTTGGTCAGCGAATTTATTAAAACCTATTGATCTAAGATCATTGAGTCATACAACTGAAAACGCCGCTACGGAAATCGAAGCGGCGTTTTTTTATAGGTGCATCATCTAAAATTCTCTATGATTTCTTTATTTACTGAGATTAAAGAACTTCTAACTTCTACAGGTCACTGAGCTTGTCGAAGTGCTAACTTCTAACTTCTAACTAAGGTTACTGAGCTTGTCGAAGTACTAATTTCAATATCTCAGTATCACAAACTCAGTACGTCTATTTTCCAAATGCTCTTTTTGAGTACATTTTACGCCATCTAGACAATGGTTGACCGGCATGGTTTCTCCGTAACCTCTACCTGAAATACGATCGGGATCGGCGCCATTGGCAATGAGATAACCTACGGTTTCTTGGGATCTTTTTTCAGAGAGAATGAGGTTGTAATCAAATGAACCTTGGGTATCGGTATGCGAACCCGATTCAATAATCATCGAAGGATTCGTTTTCATCAATAGGATGATTTTATCCAATTCTCTTCGAGCGGGAAGGGTCAAATACCATTCATCCAAATCAAAATAAATGGGATTGAGAATGACTTTGCCTTCTTCGATTTTTGGCATTTCAATCACGGCTTCTTTTACGTAATAAGTCATTCCATCGTCCTCTTTTTTACGTGTATCCTCTACGATAACTCTTTTATCTTCGACAGGTCTTGTAGGATCAACTTTCTTTGGGACATAAGTAACCGGATCTTGATTGACTTCATTTTTAATATTGGCAGCTACAGCATTTTCTTTATTGGGTTCCAATAAAATGGTAACATCTTTGGGGTCGCTCTTGGTGTCAATTACTGCTTTGGCAATGTTGTCAAAGCCTTCCTTGTAGCAAATCAAAGTGTATTTGGTATTGCAATCTACATTGTAAAAGAAGAATTCACCGGTAGTATTGGTCGATGCGGTTTCAATATTTTGACCTTCATAATACAAATCAATTTTAACCTCACTCAAATTCTTTTTGGTGATGCTATTTTTAATGTATCCATTGATGTTTTTTGAACAATTGCCATCGGTAGCTTGTGAATCAGTAACCGGATTGTTTTTAACTTGAGCCGAAGTTACTTTGGTTGGATTGGTTTGAGCCACTTGGTTTTGTTCCTTTTCTTTCTTCAATTTCTCGGCGGTAGCTTTGGCTTTCTCAATTCGATCCAATCTGGCTTTTTCTTCAGCTTGTTTTTTGGCCAATTTATTGGCTTCAATTCTAGCTTCCAAGTTTTCTTGCTCCGATTTACCTTCATCCATCTCGCTTACAACCGGAGTAACGGGTTCAGTTTTTTCTTTGACAGCTAGGTCAACTTTTTCTTTTTCAGCTTTCAATCGGGCTTCTTCCTCTTTTTTAATACGTTCGGAAGTGGCTTTGGCTTCAGCAATCATTCTCTGACGTTCTTGCTCAGCCGCTTCTTTTTGAGCGTTTTGATTATTTTGTTGTTGGGTTACAGGATTGTTAGGAGTGCTGTCTTCCACTTTGGTTTTCACAGGATTTTCAGTACTCACATAAGCATCACGAGGATCATTTGTAACCTGTTTTTTGGAAACTAGTAATGATTGTCCTTCCTTGATATTGTCGGAGGTTAAACCGTTTATTTTTTTCAATTCGGCTACGGTCAAGTTGTTGTTTTTAGCAATAGAATAAAGTCCTTCTCCTTTTTTGACCGTATGGTAGACCGTTTCATTTTCGGAAACGGATGGGTTTTCAAATGTTTTCGTTACCGGATCGTTTGTTTGTTTCGTTTGAGCCAATTGTTTTTCCTCATCTCGTTTTTTGGCATCGATGATGGCTTGTTTTTGTTGGGCTAAATTCTTTTCGATTTCTAATTTTTTAGCTTCTGCTTCTTGGGCTTGCGCCAATTGTTTAGCTGCTTCGTCTTGCTTCAATTGCTCGGAAGTAGCTTTGGCTTCAGCTATTCTTTGCTGACGTTCCATTTCTGCCAATTCTCTTGGAGTAAGTTGTTTTTCTGTTTCCTTTTGAACATAGGTCAAAGGATTTTGAGAAGTCTTTTCATTTGAATCTACTGCAACAAGAGCTACCTCTTGAGGAACTGTTTTGGTAACTTGAAGTTTTTGTCCAACACTGATGTTATCGGAGGTTAGTCCATTTATTTTTTTCAATTCAGCAACGGTCAGGTTGTTGTTTTTGGCAATGGAATACAAGCCTTCTCCTTTTTGAACCGTGTGATAAGCATTTTTGGTTTCAGTACTTGTAATTTCAGTTTTGGGGTCTGAAGTTACATCTTTAACAACTTCAGTTTTGGTAGTTTCTACTTCTTTTGTGGTAGCCAATTGTTTGGCTTCTTCCTCTTTTTTCAATTGTTCGGAAGTAGCTTTGGCTTCTGCTATCATGCGTTGACGTTCTTTATCAACCGCTTCTTTTTGAGCTGCTATTTGCGCCAGACGTTCTGCTTCTATACGTTCTTTTTCTTGTTTGGCTGTTTCAACTTTCGCAAGTTCAGCTTGTTTCATCTTTTCGATATTGGCTGCCGCCAATTGTTCGCGTTCCAACTTTTCTTGCTCATCCCGTTTTTTAGCATCTGCAACAGCTTGTTTTTGCAAAGCCAGATTTTTTTCAGCTTCTAGTTTGATGGTTTCAGCTTCTTGAACTTTTGCCAACTGTTTGGATTCTTCTTCTTTTTTCAAGTTTTCAGAAGTGGCTTTGGCTTCAGCTATCATGCGTTGACGTTCCTGCTCGACAGCTTCTTTTTGTGCGGTTATTTGAGTTTGACGTTCGGCTTCAATTCTCGCTTTTTCAAGTTTTTCATTTTCAATACGAGTGGCTTCGGCTTGTTTCAATCTTTCATTATTGGCTGCAGCCAATTGTTCGCGTTCGAGTTTTTCCTGTTCGTCGCGTTTTTTGGCGTCAACAACTGCTTGTTTTTGAGCGGCAATGTTTTTTTCTACTTCCAATTTTTTGGCTTCAGCTGCTTGGGCATCTGCCAATTGTTTTGCCTCCTGATCTTTTTTTAGTTTTTCAGATGTTGCTTTGGCTTCGGCAATCATGCGCTGTCTTTCCTGCTCTGCCGATTCTTTTTTTGCTTGAGCATCCTTGATACTTTGTTCGAGTTCGGCTTTTTTCTGAGCTTCGGTTTTAGTCTGTGAATGCGGATCATAGTCCAACGGATCGTAATCCACCACAGGATTTACTTTGTTTTCAGTTGAATTTTCGGCAACCGGTTCTGTTTTAGTGACTTTTTTGGGTTGAGTTTGCGGATCGTAATCCAATGGATCCCATTCTTTTTGAGCAACTTCTTTTTTGGCCTGAGCTTTGGGTTGGGTTTGTGGATCGTAATCCAATGGATCCCATTCTTGTTGAGCTACTTCTTTTTTGACTTCGGTTTTCGGATTGTTTTGGGTTGTATTTTGAGTAACTGCTTTTTTAGGTTGCGTTTGAGGATCGTAATCCAAGGGATCATAATCATTTACAACTACAGCTTTTTTAGGTTCTTCTTTTAATTTTTCGGATGTTTTTTTGGCTTCGGCCAACATCTCTTGGCGTTCTTTCAATGCTTGCTCTTTGGCCAATTGGGCTTGAATATTTTGTTCTGCTTGTTTCTTTTGGGTTTCTGTTTTTTCAGCAGATGCAACTTCCTTATTGGTTTCTTTTTTAGGTGTATCAATGACAGTTATCTCATTGGAAAAATCGTATTCTTCTTTGAACCCTTCGGGAAATTCAGGGTTGAGATACAAGTTGATTACTTCGGTATTGAGCGGACTGGTGTGTACTTCGGCAATTCCATTGAATCCTTCTTTATACGATACGATGTCGTAAGTAGCTTCACATTCCACATTGTCAAAAACGAATGCACCTGTATCGTCGGTTAAGGTATTTTCATTATTCCCATTGGAATCAAACATCTCAACGGTTGCTTCTGCAATAGGTTTTTGATTTTCTTTATTTTTAACAAAACCACTTAGGGACTTCGAACATTTGTTGAGTGTAGGTTTTTTATCTTCAAAATAATATATATCTACACCACCCGAACCACCATTTCTGTTGGAAGAGAAAAAACCCTTGTAATTATTGGAAATTAGCGTAAAGGCAAAGTCATCAAATTCTGAATTGATGGGTTCACCTAGATTGGCCGTATTTTCATAGGCGCCATTGTTGTAAAAACTTTCAAATATATCCAATCCGCCTAAACCACTCATCCCATCAGATGAAAAATACAATTTGTCAAGATCCCCGATATGAGGAAAAATTTCTTCACCTGGTGTATTTACATAAAAATTGAGATGAATTGGATCACTGAAATTAAGTCCACGATTCGTAATGATGACGTAATATATGTCGGTGCTTCCATAAGTATCAGACTTATCGGAGACAAAAAAGAGTTTGGTGTTGTCTTTGTTAAGTGCCGGTTGTTTAAAATTGAAATTGGGATCATTAAACAGCAGTTTGATGTTGTTTTTCCAACGACCCGTATTATCTACCTGAGCTTTGTATAATTGGAATTTATCACCTTCTTTTTTGGAATAATAAACAGTTCCACCATCATTGGTAAAAACAGCATGAATGGCATCGGTAGGGAATTTTAAGCCTTTGGAAATTTCACCTTTTGACAGCAACTCGCCTTTGTATAAACTGGAAGAAAGCTCTCCCAAATCCATTTGATTTTTATAAGTCGATTTGGAATAGAAAACACCACCGTCGTTGGATATCACGGTCCCAAATTCATTGTTGTTCGTATTGATACTAACCCCTTTCACAGTAAATCGATCAGAAGATTGGCTGTATAACCAATTACTGAATAGAAAGAATACTATACAAAGTGTTTTTTTCATGAATAGGGTTTCCAAAGATGTCTTGATAAATTGAATTTCCGTATGAAATTTAGTGTAAAAAAAGGTCTTTCAGAGAGAATTTCGATTTTATCGGGGTTAAAAGTTATTAACAACACTTCATTCAAAGTACAAATATATATTTTTTTATGTAATCAAATAAAAATTGGGCTTTTATCAACTATTTTTAACAAAAATGAGGAAATTATGTACCACTAAAAAAAACTAAAATATTATTAAGTTATCAACACAAAATTAGCATAAAAAGGAAAGAAAATTATAATTAGATGATATAAATTTTTCTGAAATCCATCTTTTTCACAAATATTTTTTCCAATAAGTGTTCATTTATTTCAGGATAAGTTAAATTTGCGAAACTAATTTGTTAAATTTATTAGCAGTTATTGATTTAGTATCCGACAATTTGATGGGAAAAAATAAATTTTTACGAAAATTCACCGAATGGGAGTACTGGCCTTCAACCTTGTTTTATACGCCCAATTTACCCTATGCTCTATATTTGGGTTTGAAAGCAGGTAATTTTGCTTTTTATACAGCAGTGAATCCAGGCATTAAAAGTTCAGGTAATGGCACAGAATCCAAGTTCAATACTTTAAAAATGATTCCCGATGCATTTAAACCCAAATCTATTTTTGTTCCCATGGAGCGAAAATGGGAAGATGTAAGAGATCAAATTAAAATGGCAGGTATTGAATTTCCGTTGATTGCCAAACCCGATATTGGATTTAGAGGTATGTTTGTCAAGAAAATTCGGTCAGAAGAGCAAATGAAAACGTATTTGGATCAACATCCTTTTAACATCATTGTCCAAGATTTTATAGGTCTACCACATGAATGTGGTGTTTTTTTTCACAAACTACCCGATTCTAAACAAGGGCATATTACTTCGTTGACGCTTAAATCGTACATTCAAATTAAAGGAGATGGACAATCAACTGTTTCTGAACTTGTTCACCGAGACAAAAGAGCCAGGCATTATGTAGAAAAACTTCAGGAAATCAATCAAGATATTTGGGATACTGTACCATCACTTCACAAAGAATTAATCCTTTCCGAAATAGGAAATCATGGACGAGGTACGCAGTTTTTCAACGGCAACGACCAAATCGATGCCCAATTGGAAAAAACCTTTAACGAATTGAGTGCTAAAATACCCGGTTTTTATTATGGCAGATTTGATATTAAATATCAAAGTCTCGAAGAATTGAAACAAGGAAAAAATTTCAAATTTCTAGAAGTTAATGGCATCATTTCTGAACCTACCCATATGTATGATGCTCAAAAAGGCACCTATTTTGGAGCTTTGAAAACCATACGCAAACATTGGGATATTGTTTATTTGATTGGAACTCAAAACCACAAAATGGGTGTCCCTTATATGAAAATATCTACTTTTTGGAAAGAAATTTCAGGGTTGATGAAGTACGTCAAAGAGATGAAAAAATTAGCTCATTCCGTTTGATTTGTAATGTTCTAAATCTCAATCCCAAAATATTCATATAAAAAAAGCAACAAAGGAGAATCCAATGTTGCTTTTGATTATTAAGTTATTGAGTCTGTCGAAGTAGGTGGCTGAGACTCTTGAAGCCTAATTAATTAGAAACTTTCTTCAACTTGCGTTGTGCTTTTTCCAAATCCAATTGTAAATCTCTGACTTTCTCCTTTTTATCCAAAATCTTTTCTTCTTCTTTGGTGATATCATTGGGAGATAATTTGCCTTTGAGTTTGCCTTTTTCCAATTTGGCTTGTAGTTTATCTATATCGCGTTTGGTATCGGTAATACGATCTTCTAATTTCTGAACATCTTTCTGAGCCGATTCGAGTTTCTTCTTTTCTTTTTCGGCTTTCTTGATTTCTCTTTCAGCTTCTTTTTGCTGTTTTGCTAATTCTTTTTGAGCTTTTTCAGCCTCTTTTTGTCTTTTATCGGCTTCTTTTTGCGCTCTTTCAGCTTCTTTGGCTTGTTTTTCCAATTCTTTTTGCGCTTTTTCGGCTTCTTTCATTTTTCTTTCTTCTTCTTGCAGTCTGGCTTGTTCTGCTTTTTGAGCTTCGGCTTGTTTTAAAATTTCATCAGCCGACATCCCTTTTTCTTGAATCGTATCAGTTTTGGAAACTACAGGCTCTTGTGCCCACATTTGAACACTTAATACTAAACTTAATGCAATGAGTAATGTTTTCATGAGTTTAAATTTATTGTTTTTTATAGGTCACACCCGCTTCGCGAGGCGAGTGTAATAGCCATTTGATCATCACCGTTTGGTAAGATATTAATCTTATGGCTATTTCATCTTTAATAATTTTTGGGTTTAATGAATTATAATGCTGCAAAAATATCAAATTTTAAAACAACAATTAAAAAAGTAGAAAGTAATTTTTAACGGATGTTTTTAATAGGTAAATCCATTGCTTTATTTAACCTGTAAACGGGAAAGGCCATGTAGCCATTGCCCCATTGCGGAACCAAATATTTGTCCCAAAAATTCCAGAACACAAATCCTTCTCCTGTTTGTGGCTCCAATAAATAAACCAACACTTTTTCCAAAGGTTGGGCTGTTTTAACAACGTAAGTATCCTTTTTAAAAAGCCGATTTTCTAAGATGTATTTACCTTCAATCGTCTGGGTATAATGTCCTTGATTGAGTCTTGTAGCTCCCTTTAAATTTTGTATATCAAACCGTTCTACTTCCAATGAAACATCTTCGGTCAATTTTTCAATTGAAATACCATGTGCCTCCAAAGTCTTGATAACTTGTTGGTCAGAAAGGGGAAGTAAATACGCATATGGAATGACAAAACTACTATCCGCAACATAATCGGCGTAATAGGGTAAGGTTAATGTTTTTTTTATAGAGGTTGGTCTCATTCTCTTTCTACCTTGCTCATCTGTATACGTTTCTGTTTCGTAGGTTTTTATTTCGATGGGATAAGGAATAGGGACAACGTGATAGTCGTAAGTGAAGGCATTTGGAAGAGAATCAGACTGCCAACTTTTACTTTGACGTAAGTCTGCCTCTTGGATGATTTTCTTGATTTCATCTCGATGCCCTACAGTATAATCCAAAAGGGATTGTAACAAAGCATAACAAGCTTCCACACGGGTTTGATAATCGGCATATACATAATTCTCATTGAGAATGGCAATCCGATTGCGAAGTCCGATATAATTGATCAAATATCTGGGTTCATGCGCATAAGACATATATACTTCGGTTGAGTCATTGAGCATTTCAAATTCTCCAAAATAACAATTTTCGGTGTTGTATTTTTTCTTCAATGTTTGCTGCAACTTAGGTGCCATTTGATCTCTTACATATTGCATCAAATGAATATCTCCATTGGGATTGTTCATCCAAGAAAAAGTAGTGGGTTCTTGACGGTAAACTCCATTGGTCGTATGTAAATCAATAGATATTTCGGGATCCCAACGATTCAAAACGCGCTGTACAACACCTCGCATCTCCGGACTTTCCAACTTCATAGCGTCCCGATTTAAATCTAAGTAGGATGCATTATGTCTCACACCAACACCATTTTTAGGCCCGGGTTGATAAGGCCTGTTTTCTGTTGAAATTCGGTCGTTACCATCGGCGTTTAAATTGGGACAAATCAATAACACGACATCTTTCCAAAGACTCTCGTCTTTAGATGTCAAAAGGTCTCTAGCCAACATCAACGAGGCTTCTTTACCCTCCACTTCTCCTGCGTGAATATTTCCTTGAATATAAATGACCACTCGTTTGTCATTCACTAAATCTTCAGGACCTTGAGGTAACGGATTTCCCAAAATGAGCATTGGGATTTCTTTACCTTCAGTTGTGGTAGCTATGATTTCCGATTGAATATGAGGCGATAGCTTTTTGAGCGCTTCGATGTAAGCCAACACTTCGGCATGGGTTGAGGTACTTTCAAATTGGGATTGCTCCGCTACGGTTAAAAGCTGATTTTGTGAAAAAAGGTCAGTAGCAAACCCTAATAAAAAGAATAAAACGAATAAAACGAATATATTTTTATACATGAATTTGAAAGATTAGGTGGTGTGTGAAATTTTATTTTTTAAGGCTTCAAAGTCAATACCGCCATAATCTCCCGAACTCATCATCAATAGAGAAATTGACTTAAAATCTTGGTCAAATATAAATTTTCTAAAAGCTTCCGGTTCGGTGTAAACTTTCAAATCGGTACGTTGAAAAGCTGCTCTGATTTGATTTTCAGTAATGGCTTCCAAGCCTTTTATGGCAACTGCATGTGGCGAATAAAACACGACCGCTTCATCTGCTGGATCCAATGTACCCACGTAATCTTTAAGGAAAGTTGGCGTCAAACTACTATAGGTATGCAATTCAAAACAAGCCAATAATTTTCGATGAGGATATTGATTTTTAACTGCTGCCACCGTGGCTTGGACTTTGGAAGGGGAATGGGCAAAGTCTTTAAACAATACCGATGTGTCGGTCTCGGCCAATTTTTCCAATCTCTTTCCGGCACCTCCAAAACTACTGATGGCTTCAAAGAAATCGCTTTCCTGAATACCCATGAGTTGGCAAACCCATTTAGCTCCGGCCATATTCTGTAAATTGTGTGCACCGAAAACTTCCAATGGAATTTTACCTTCGTCGGTTAATAAATAAGTTTTACCGTTTTCAACGACATGAGGCAACGAATCATAAGGATATTTTTTAATAGAATTTGCAGATTGCTCAGCCAAGTTTCGAACATTTGTATCGGTTTGGTTGTAAACCAACATACCGCCATTCTCAATTTTGTCGATGAAAATTTCAAATTGTTGCAAGTAATTTTCAAACGTCGGAAACACATTGACATGATCCCATGCAATGCCACTGATCAAGGCAATATGCGGTTGATACACATGGAATTTGGGACGTAAATCCAACGCGGAAGTCAGATATTCATCTCCTTCCAATACGATAAACTCATTTTCATGGGTGAGATGAACCATCGTATCAAATCCTTCAATCTGAGCGCCAACCATATAATCCACTTCCTTGTCATGATATTTCATGACGTGTAAAATCATGGAAGTAATCGTGGTTTTTCCATGTGAGCCGCCTATGACTACTCGGGTTTTGTCTTTGGATTGTTCGTATAGAAATTCAGGATAGGAATAGATTTTTATACCCAATTCCAATGCTTTTTGCAATTCGGGATTGTCCTTTTTAGCATGCATACCCAAAACGACGGCATCCAGTTCCGAAGTTATTTTATCGGGAAACCAGCCGAAATTTTCGGGTAATAATCCTTGGGAAGCCAATCTGGAACGGGAAGGTTCATGTATGGTATCATCGCTTCCCTTGATGTGATATCCTTTGTAGTGTAAAGCCAATGCCAAATTGTGCATGGCAGCACCACCAATGGCAATGAAATGTATGTATTGCATAAAATCGAATTCTAACAAGTAATAACGACTTCAAAATTACATTTTAATTGTAATTTTTTAATGTTTTTGTCAAAAACTGACATTTATCTTTTTTTTTTAAAACTTATTTCGCATTATTGCATAATATATAAAATATATAAAGAATAATTACTTGTTATATAATAATTAGTATTGTATTTTGAATATTATGTAACATTTATTACTTCTAATTTATTCTAATATGTTTTAAAGATATAAATATTGGAATTTGGAATTTACAAACTGTAATTTATAGGAACTATGGCACAAAAACCGGTAAGAGAATTTTTCGTTAAACAATTGTTTGCCAAAGAATGGGACCACTATTTTACCCGTTTGAATTACCCTTTCAAATCGGTATTGGTTTCCCCTGAAACTTCCGTAGAACATGTATTGGCTGCTCATACCTGGCTCAAAAAAGATGATTTGGTTGTCAAACCTGATATGCTTTTTGGGAAACGTGGCATCAATAATTTGGTCTTGTATAAAAATAAAAAACCGGGTGATGTAGACTGGGATTTTGCCAAAAAGTGGATGAAGGAAAAATCAAAATCCGAAACCGAATTGAAAAGCGGTCAAAAAGGGTATTTGACCCATTATATAGTCGAACCTTTTGTTCCTCATGCTTCGGATGAAGAATATTATATAGCTGCAACAGCACAAGGTTTACAAGACGTTTTATACTTGTCGGCTGCCGGTGGTATCGATATTGAATCGGGTTGGGATGAAAAAGTGACAACCGTTGTGATTGAATTGGATGATGATGAAAAGAAAATCAAAGAGAAGATTAGTAAAGGTTTGCCCAAAGACATTCCCACTGCGAAAAAAAATATTTTTGTAGATTTTGCCATCCATTTTTATTTCTTTTTTAGAGATATGCATTTTGCTTACCTCGAACTCAATCCGTTTGTCATCAAAGACAAAAACATCTTTCTATTGGATGCCGTTGCGCGCATGGATGATACAGCCGAATTTGTCATGAAAGAAAAATGGGAAAACATTGAATATCCGGCTTCCTTCGGAATGAGTAAAAAATGTCCCGAAGTGGAAGCAATTGAAAAGGTAGATCATCACAGTGGTTCTTCTTTAAAACTTTCCATCCTCAATCGAAAAGGCAGAATTTGGACCTTAGTAGCTGGTGGTGGTGCATCGGTAGTTTATGCCGATACGATTGCCGATTTGGCAGGGGTAACAGAATTGGCCAATTACGGTGAATATTCCGGTGGACCAACAACCGAAGAAACTCGATTCTATGCGGCAACCGTCTTTGATTTGATGACCAGAGAAAAAAATCCAGATGGAAAAATCTTGCTGATCGGTGGAGCCATTGCCAATTTTACCGATGTTGCCAAAACTTTTGAAGGTATCGTTTTGGCAATGCAGGAATACAAGGAAGCACTCAAGAAAAACAAAGTCAAAATCTATGTCAGACGCGGTGGACCCAATTATCAGGAAGGTTTGAAAAACATCGAAAAGGCCGCTAAAGAAATGGGTTTGTATATCGAAGTATATGGACCTGAAACCCATGTAACTGAAATAGTTAAAAAGGCGATTAATGTATAATTACATGTTGATGCTTCTATTTTTTAGCTTTCAAAATCTAATTTCTAATTTCTAATTTCTAATTTTCCATGACCGGACTTTTCAATAAAAAATCGCAAGCCATTTTTTGGAATAATAATGCAGGAGCCATCCAACGTATGCTCGATTATGATTTTGTAATCAAAAGAGAGATTCATTCCGTTGCAGCTATTGTGGCTCCCACTGCTTCCCGTAAATTCGAATTGTTTTTCTATGGGGCCAATCAAATCAAAATACCGGTATATGTAAATACGGAGGAAGCCGTAAAAAACCATCCGCAGGCAAAAGTATTTCTCAATTTTGCCTCGTTTAGAGCCGCTTTTGACATCACCATGGAAGCCTTGAAACTGCACCATTTTAAAACGATTATGATTACGGCAGAAGGTGTCCCCGAACGCATGGCACGCTTGATCAATCTGGAAGCCAAGAAACAAAAAGTAACCTTAATAGGACCGGCTTCCGTAGGTGGTATTACTGCCGGAGCTTTTAGAATTGCCAACATTGGCGGTACCTTGTCCAATATGATGCAATCCAAACTCCACAGACCCGGTTCTTGCGGTTTGGTAACGCGTTCCGGAGGATTGTTTAACGAATTGGCCAATATTATTGCGCAAAATTCGGATGGTATTGCCGAAGGAATTGCCATTGGTGGAGACCGATTTGTCGGAACAACTTTCGTTGACTATTTGCTTTTGATGGAAAAAGATCCCAAAATCAAGTATATGTTGATGCTGGGAGAAGTCGGCGGAACCGATGAATACGAAGTCATCAAAGCCAAGCAGGAAGGTCTATTGACCAAACCCATTATTGCATGGTGTATTGGAACAATAGCTGAAAATTTTAGTGGTAGCGTTCAATTCGGTCATGCAGGAGCTTCAGCCAATTCCAATCTGGAAACGGCCAGATCCAAGAATATGGCACTGAAAGAATCCGGATTTTACGTTCCCGAAACCTTCAATGCTATTCCCGAAACCATACACCAAGTGTATCAGCAATTGCTGAAAGATGGCGTCATCGAACCTATTATTGAACCTGAAATCAGAGAGTTACCGGTCAGCCAACGGAAGTCTAAAAACTTTATATGTACCATCAGTGATGACAGAGGCGATGAAGCCACATATGCAGGTATCCCTATCAGTAGCGTAGCTACACCCGATACAGGATACAATATTGGAGATGTCATCAGTCTGCTGTGGTTTAAAAAGCGCTATCCCAAATGGGCAACCGACTTTTTCGAAACCGTTTTGAAAACAGTTGCCGATCACGGTCCTGCTGTCAGTGGAGCACACAATGCCAAAGTTACGGCAAGAGCCGGAAAAAGCGTAGTAGAATCACTTGTTACGGGTCTGCTTACCATTGGACCGAGATTTGGTGGTGCCATAGATGATGCTGCCAAGTATTTTAAATATGCCTATGATGAAAATTTGTCTCCACCCGATTTTTTAATGTATATGAAAAACCAAAACATCCCGATTCCGGGAATTGGACATCGCATCAAATCACTGAAAAATCCCGATAAAAGGGTAGAAGGGCTTAAAAATTACGCAACTCGTTTTTTCCCACAACATGCCTTATTGGATTATGCGCTCAAAGTAGAATTGGAAACAACGGCTAAAAAAGACAATTTGATTTTAAATGTAGATGGGACCATTGGCATTCTCATGGTTGACATGTGGCGCTCTTTGGGATATGCCGAATCTGAAATTGATGAATTTATCTCGGGTGGCACACTCAATGCCTTCTTTATTTTGGGCCGAAGCATTGGCTTTATCGGTCATATTCTAGATGAAAAACGCCTTCAAATGCCAATGTACCGACATCCGTTTGACGATATACTATACGACGAATGAAAAAAATAACCCAAAAACTATTAACTTTTTCAGAATTAGCTTTTAATGGATTAAGAGATTATTGGGAAAACCATCAAGTCAACAAATCTATCAGTTCAGGTTTGGCATTTATTTTTGTAATTGGATTGGGATTAAGTTTTTTAACCTCTCAAGATTGGATCTATCTTGGGCAATTTGAGCTGTATTTTCAAAATCCATTTTTTGCCATTGAAATTGTATTTACCTTGTTGTTGATATTGGAATTACTGAGTTTGGTATTTATTTTACCCAAATCCGTAGCTCATGCTGTAGGTAAACAATTTGAACTGCTTTCTTTGATTTTTATTCGTTCCGGATTTAAAGAATTTGGACATTTACACAATCTGACTTGGAAAGCAATTCCCGATGAATTATACCACATGATGGCTTATGCATTGGCTGCATTGAGTATTTTTGTCATCATGGGTTTCAATTATAAAATGCAAATGCACAGCAGTTTGAAAATCAATGAATCAGACCAAAAGGAATTTTTTCAAACAAAAAAAGCATTGGCTCTACTACTCTTGATTGCATTTGTGATCATCGGATTAAATGATGTTATATTTTTATTGCAAACGGGTGAATACTTACACTCTTTCGGTCGATTTTACTCCGTCTTGATTTTCAGCGATATCATTATCGTACTCATTGCATTGCATTATACCTTGAGTTATTATAGAATTTTCAGATACTCAGCTTTCGTTTTGGCAACTATATTCATTCGATTGGCTTTGACAACTGAAATCTATTTCAATGTAATAATCGGAGTTTCCGCTGCTCTTTTTGTTTTGCTTTTGTCCGCTTCATACAATTATTTTCTCAAATCATTACCCGATCCTGAACTTGATTGACACTTTAACCCTTCAATTTTTGTCGTTTACTTTTTTACGTATGGGTTTCGCAATTTTCTGATGTCAGGTTGGTACAATTTTTGTAAATTTGTGTGCATTTCTTTCAAATCCCAATGTTTCGATTGTTAAAATCAACTGTGACTTTGATTTTGAATGGAAATAACTTCAAAGTTTTATAACCATTTAATTTTTTCATCATGAATAAAAAAATGATTTCAGGTTTGTTGTTGGCTTTAACGATAATGTTTCTAGCCAATTCTTTGAAAATGAATGCCCAAAAGTATCGTTTGTATGGTGAAGTAAGTGTCATGCAAGTCAATTTTTTAAATGATACGGTTCTTACTAAAGCCCATTCCTTTGAAATATATCTTTCAAATGATTCCATTCTGGAAACCGATATTGTATTGCTCAAAAAGATGCATGGAAACGCTTTCAATATAAAATTACCTAAATCCAAATTCAAAAAATACCAATTCGTACACATTGGCATCGAAAATCAATTTAAAGTTTTCCGGTTGTCTGCCGTTATCAACCAACGACTCAAAGTGATTTTAGATCATCCGGTTTCCAACGATCCCGAAATCATCGTCAAAAAACCTGCTATCTATCTCTATCCAACCCAAAAACAAGAAGTTACTGTTTTACACGATTTCAAAGGTCAAATTCTCACAACTTATCCCGAATACAACCAAGGTTGGCATGTAATTGCATATCCCGATGGAAAAATAGTCAATCAATTAGACCAAAAAGAATATGCTTACTTGTTTTGGGATGGTTCTTATCAATTTCCAAATAGTCATTTCCAATTTGAAGATGGTTTTATCGTTTCAAAATCCGATAATATTGCCTTTTTGCAGGAAAAACTGAATACATTGGGGTTGAATAATACTGAAATAAATGATTTCATCGTCTTTTGGTTGCCCTTATTGAACGAGCACGACCTAAATTTTATTCATTTCAGAGTCAATGATAATATTGACCAAAGTTCCATTTTGAATATCGACCCACAACCCGATACACTTATCAGAGTATTTATGGAATTCAAACCAATGAAAAACGACGAAACTATGTCGGTCAAAGAACAAGTCTTACCAAAATTGAATCGCAATGGTTTTACGGTTGTAGAATGGGGCGGAGCCGAATTGTCAAAAGTAAACCGCATTTCTGAAAACATTGAATAAATGGCTTTTTTAAAATTATTGTGGTAAAACTAATTTTTTTAATCTAATCTAAATTAACCCAAATATCAAATTCCCAATTCCAATAACCCAATAATAAATTAATCAACGAACAATCTCCCCCCTCCTTCAGAGGGGGTTGGGGGAGGACATAACCCAATTAACTATTCATATATTGAATGAAAACGGAAAATGAACAACTCATCCAATTGGCACATACCAAGATGCCTTTTGGGAAATACAAAAACAGATACCTCATCGACTTGCCTGAATTTTACCTGATTTGGTACAAGAATCAAGGCTTTCCAAAAGGTACTTTAGGTCAGCAAATGCAATTGATTTATGAAATTAAACTCAATGGACTCGATGACCTCATCCGAAATATCAAACAACAATACAAAGTTTAGGTTTTTTAATATCATTCAAATTTTTAAAATGAAAAAAATAGCCACCTTAATCATCTTATTTTCAACGTTTATGCAAGCCCAACAATCTTACCCTACTTATCCCGAACTCTGGAAAGAAGTAGAAAAATTTGAAAATGACGATTTGCCTAAATCGGCCAATCAATCTGTAGAAAAAATCTATCAATTGGCTAAAAAGGAACAAAATAGTCCACAATTGGTAAAAGCATTGCTCTATCAATCTAAATACACAATGGATTTGGAGGAAGATGCTGAGTTGCTTATTGTGCAACGATTGGAAAAAGAATTGGCGGTAAGCACTTTCCCTACCCAAAACATTTTGGAAAGCATCTTAGCCAACCTATATTGGCAGTACTTTCAGGAAAACCGTTGGCAGTTTTATGACCGTACTGAAACAAATGAAAAAGTGGACGCTGCTGATTTTCGCACCTGGGATTTAAAAACCATTTTCAAGGAAATACAAGTGCATTTTGAAAAATCGCTTACTAATGAAAATTTGCTTCAGTCAACCGATATGAGTGATTTTGAAGCCATTCTCATTACCTCATCCCATCATAAAATTTACCAACCGTCGCTCTATGATTTTCTGGCACATCAAGCCTTAGATTTCTATCAAACCGATGAAAATTCCATCAGTCAACCTGTCTTTAAATTTGAAATGAAAGATCCTTTGTTATTGGCAGATTATGATGCATTTTCAAGTTTGACATTGACTACCCAAGACACTTTATCTTTGTCGTTTCAGGCATTGCAACTCTATCAAAAATTGACCTTGTTTCACCGCAACAGATTGGATAAAAGCTCATTGATTCTGTTGGATATCGACCGATTACATTTTGTCAAAGAGCAAGGCGTAATGCTTGACAAGGAAAGCTTATTCTTTGAAACAATTAAAATTTCTCAAAGCCGTCATATAAGTCATCAAGCCGGTACTTTATATGATTTTGAAATGGCTAATGTTTACAAAAATCAAGGCAATACGTATTCTTATCCATCCAATTTGGGTGAGCAATGGAAACTCAAAAGTGCCATTGAAGTTTGTGGAAATGCCATCAAACGCTTTCCAGAAAGTTGGGGAGCCCAAAAATGCTTTAATCTTCAAAATGAGATACTATTACCCAAATTGAGTCTTCAAACGGAAAGCTTTTTACCCGAAAATAAAGCCGCCAGAATCAAAGTGGAATATACCAATTTAGAACAATTGGAATTTAAGGTTTGTAAAGTAAATGCCAAAACCCAAAAAGACATTCAAAACATCTATGATGACTCGCTCATTTTGGCCAAATTAAAAGCCTTCAAGGTGGTTCAAAATTGGAAACAAGATTTGAAAACCATTTCCGACTACCAGAATCACAGTACCGAAACGCTACTTCCAGCACTTCCACAAGGATTCTATGTAATTGTGGCGAGAATTCCCGATTCCGAGACTTTTGCCTATGCCTTTTTACAAGTAACCGATTGGGTAATGACTGAAGTGGAAACCCATACAGAACAGCGTTTGCAATTGGTCAACCGCAATAACGGCAATCCTATAAAAGGAGCTTCCATCCATTTAAAAAGTTTGTATGAAAGCCGATACGACAAACCTTTTAATAAAACTTTTACCACCGATAGCAATGGTTTTATCTATCTTCCCAACAACACTTATTATTATAACCTCGAAGCAACGGTGAAACTCGGAAAGAAAACGGCTGTTTTTAGTCCGTATTCCATCAATGAAATATATAGAGGCCAAGATTCAAAAGAAGCCAACCATCAAGTGGAAGTATTTACAGATCGAAGTATTTATCGTCCGGGTCAAAAGGTATATTTCAAAGGAATTGTGTTTAAAAATGAATACTTTGGCAAGAAAATCGTATCCAAAGTAGTTCCCGATTTAAAATTGGAAGCCTTATTAATTGATGTAAACTATCAGGAAGTAGGGAAACTTCAAGTTACAACCAATACTTATGGTTCGGTTGCCGGTGAATTTGTTCTCCCTGAAACAGGTTTAACCGGTTTGTTTCGCATCCGTATTAAAAGTTCCAATTCTAATATATACGGAGAAACATCCTTTTCAGTAGAAGAATACAAACGGCCGAAATTTGAAGCAGTTTTCAATCCGGTTAAAGAGACTTTTAAGGTCAATGAAACCGTTACGGTTAAAGGCAACGCATTGGCATATGCAGGCTCTAATATCACAGATGCCAAGGTGGTTTACTCCGTCAAACGCTTGGTGCAATATCCTCGTTGGTGCTATTGGAGAATGCCTGATTTCCATTCCGAACCGCAGGAAATCACCCATGGAGAAACTCAAACCGATGCCAATGGGGTATTTGAAATTGCCTTTACAGCGCTTCCAGATTTGAGTGTAGATGTTAAAAATACACCTATTTTCAGGTATGAAATTACCGCCGATATTACCGATATCAATGGAGAAACCCATTCAGCCACAACTGTGGTTCAAGTGGGTTATCACAGTATGACAGCTGATATTTCAATTTCCAACCAATGGGATAAAAGTAAAGATAATCAAACCATAACGTTAATGACGCAAAATCTTAACGGAGAGAAAGTTCCATCACATGGCGTTTTAAAAATATACAAATTGAAAGCTCCAAAACAAGTTAAAAGACAACGTCCATGGAGTGCGCCCGAATATACTATTTGGTCTGAAAGTGAATTCAATAAGTTGTTTCCCAATGATTACTTTGAAGGCGATTCAGATGTGAATCAATGGAAAAATGGAGATAAAGTGTATGAAAAAACCTATGAAACTAAAGAAGGTTCTGCAGATTTGATTTTACAAAAAGAGTATAAAAACTGGGAAAGTGGTAGTTATCAAGCTGTTTTGGAAACCAAAGATTCTCAAGGGAATGAAATTATTGACAAAGTGATATTTTCTGTATGGCATCCTCAGGATCAAAAAGTTGCCGATCAACGTTTGTTTTCGGTTTACGCAGACAAATCAAACTATCTTCCTGGAGAAAAAGTGATATTAAAAGTAGGCTCCGCTTCACCCGATGCCATGATGTATGTATATGTTGAAAAGGATAAAAAAATCATCCAAACCATACCTATTGTAATCCATGACCAACAGAAATCTCTTGAAATACCTGTTTTGGAAACAGATTTAGGAGGATTTTCCATATTGGTAACTCAAGTCAATTTGAATGCTTTTTCAACTCAAGTCCTATCAGTAAATGTCATAGAAGAAAAACCAGTATTGAGTATAGAAACACTTACTTTTCGTGATAAAATGCAACCCGGAAGTGAGCAAACGTGGAGTTTTAAACTCAAAGGACTTCAAAAAGATCAAAAAGCAGCAGAATTGTTGGCCAGTATGTATGACGCTTCCTTGGATCAGTTTAAAGAACATCAGTGGATGGTTCCTTATATCTATCAAAATACTTATTGGAGTAACCTGAATGCCAGTGCATACAATAGTTTCGGTCAAAAAGGCTTTACTGTTAGACAATTGCCCGATTGGGATTATATCGATACCCATCAATTTGAATGGACACAATGGAATTGGTTTGGGTTTAATTTTACCTATAACCGTAGAGTATATGCCTATGAAATGAAAATGTCTTCTCCAAGAAGTCTTGAAGAAAATGTAATGGCGGAAGTTGCAGCTCCTGCAGAAGAACTAGAAGAGATGAAGGATTCAGTTGGAAATGGAAATATTGATGTAGTAGGATTATCTAAAGAAGAGATAAAAACCAAACCAAAAACAGATTTCTCTGATGTAAAAATTAGAACGAACTTCAATGAAACGGCTTTCTTTTATCCACAATTACACACCGATACTGAAGGGAATATTACCTTTACCTTTACTTCGCCTGAAGCCTTGACCCGTTGGAAAATGCAGTTGTTGGGACATACTGTTGATATGCAAACCGTTTATCAATCGGCGACTTCGGTTACCCAAAAGGATTTAATGGTGCAACCCAATGCCCCTCGTTTTTTAAGAGAAGGAGATGCCATTATTTTTAGCACCAAACTTTCCAATATCAGTGATCAAAAATTGGATGGTATGGCTATGTTGGAACTCACTGATGCGATTACCGGTGTCAATGTCGATGGACTTTTGTCCAATGTTGAGACCCAAAAAACATTTTCAATAGATGCCAAAGGAAATTCGATAGTCAGTTGGAACCTTGTCGTTCCTCAAGGTTTGCAGGCTGTTCAGTACAAAGTAGTTGCCAAAGCCGGAGATTTTTCAGATGGCGAACAAAATGTGCTTCCGGTATTGACCAATAGAATGTTAGTGACCGAAACAATGCCTATGTGGTGGGTCAATTCTGGGGAAACCCGAACGTTTACATTGGATAAATTAAAAAACAATACTTCTACAACCCTACAACATCACAAACTGACACTCGAAGTGACATCGCATCCCGTATGGTACGCCATTCAAGCATTGCCTTATCTAATGGAATATCCCTA